>JAQZAZ010000043.1 GCA_029239355.1 Sphingobacterium sp. | reverse complement strand
ATCTAAAATCATACGTGAACAGGTCGATCGTTCAGCACTTCGCGAACATTCGACTCCTTTATACCTCACATCAAGTTTTATCTTCGACAGCGCTGAACAAGGTCGGGCGGTCTTTGCTGGAGAAGAAGATGCAATGATTTATTCCCGCTATGCCAATCCGAATACATCCGAATTCATCAACAAGGTCTGTATTATGGAAGGTGCCGAAGCTGGCTTATCTTTTGCGTCCGGGATGGCCGCAGTATTTGCGTCCTTTGCGGCAATTATTGAAAGTGGAGACCACATTGTTTCTTCACGTGCAATATTTGGCTCCACCCATCAACTATTTACGGAACTTTTCCCACGTTGGGGAGTGACAACAACCTACGTCGATGCGGCCAATCCGGAAGAATGGGAAAAGGCTATACAGCCGAATACCAAAATTATATTTTTGGAATCACCGTCCAATCCAGGACTCGAATTAGTAGATTTAGAATGGCTGGGTAAATTCAAGCAAAAATATCCGAATATCATTCTTTCGATCGACAACTGTTTTGCGACACCATATCTTCAAAAACCGATTCAATATGGTTTTGATTTGGTGATACATTCAGCGACCAAATATATGGACGGTCAGGGTCGTGTTTTAGGCGGTATCGTGGTTGGGAAACAAGAATTAATCGATAAGCTCATGTTCTTTATCCGGCACACAGGACCAGCATTGTCACCATTCAATGCCTGGATTATTTCCAAAAGCTTGGATACCCTAGGTATCCGTATGGACCGCCATTGTTCAAATGCACTCGCACTGGCCCAAGCATTGGAAAATCATCCGGAAATTGAAGATGTAAAATATCCTTTCCTACCGAGCCATCCACAATATGAACTGGCGAAGAAACAGATGAAAGCAGGAGGTGGTATTGTTACACTTGTTGTCAAAGGTGGTTTTGAACGTGCAAAAGCTTTTGTCGATCAGCTGGAAATGATCCTATATACATCCAATTTAGGAGACTCGCGATCAATCGCTACGCATCCTGCATCAACGACGCACTCTAAGTTGTCGGAAGATGAGCGACTCAACCTAGGCATACAACCGGGTAGTATTCGTTTGTCTGTTGGCCTGGAGGATCAGGAAGATATTATCAACGATATCTTACAAGCTTTAGAGAAGACCAAATAAGCGATAAAAGCGTGCTGAAGCACGCTTTTATCGCTTATTTGGTCTTTAGTATTGAGTATTTAGATATGAAATTCTGCCTATATAAGCCTTTCGGCTAATAGTTCTGCCTTCTTTATCCCCGTACTACTCATGATTTCCTAGTTCAATGAAGCAATCGCTGCGGCATAGTTTGGTTCGTCAGCGATTTCAGCAACTTGCTCTTCGTACAACACTTTACCATTCTCGTCCAAAGTAATCACAACACGGCTCAGTAAGCCCGCCAAGGGTCCATCCGCAATCGCCAATTGATAAGCATCAGAGAAATTCGAATCTTTATATTCGGATAATGTCACCACATTGTTCAAGCCCTCAGCAGCGCAAAAACGCCCCTGTGCAAACGGTAAATCTTTCGAGATACACAATACGACCGTATTGTCCAATTGAGATGCTTCTTTATTAAATGCACGTACGGAAGCTGCACAGGTTCCGGTATCCACACTTGGAAAAATATTTAATACAATTTTTTTCCCTTTAAAGTCTGCTAAAGATTTATCGGAAAGATCGCCTGCAGTTAATTTAAAATCAGGCGCCTGCTCACCGACTTGTGGTAAGTTGCCTTTAGTATTCACTGGATTGCCCTTAAAAGTGATTGTAGCCATAAAATATGATTGTTTAATTTTAGTTTCCTTGTACTTAAAGGTACGAGCAAAAAAAATATTACACAACATTTATTAATATTAGCCAAACATTTACTATGTTAGCATTGTATTTTAAAGAGGAACGTTAACCAACAATAAACACTAGTATGAAGAAATTATTATTCTCAATACTTTGTGCATCACCATCACTGCTCTTTGCACAAGGGTCTCAAGTGAATACACAGGGCGTACGGGCATTAGGCATGGCTGGTGCCGGATCTGCGCTTTTCACAGACGAAACAAGTATATTCTACAATCCGGGAGGTTTAGCAAAAATGGACCACAATGCGGTTTCTGCAGGGATATCTACGGTAATGTATCGATCAGCCTTCAAAGAATCAGGAAGCAATCAAGTGTATAACACGCGCTCGCAAGTCACTCCTCCTTTTTCTGTTTTTGCGACCTTTGGTCCAGACAATGCCCGTTGGAAGGCTGGTCTGGGTGTCTATACGCCTTATGGCGGAGCAGTGGACTGGGGAGACAGTTGGCCTGGAAAATACGAGCTCAACCACCTAAAATTGCGGGCGATTTACATCCAGCCCACCATCAGTTATAAACTTACGGATAACTTAAGCGTAGGTGCAGGTTTTGTTTACAACATCGGTATGGTGGATTTGGCCAGATCATTACCTTTATTTTTACCGGACGGGTCCTCCGCACATGCGAAATTAACCGGAACAGGTACCGGGATAGGTTACAACGTCGGCGCCCATTACAACTTTGACAACAATGTCGCGATCTCTTTATCTTACAGGTCAAAAGTCGTTACAAAGCTGAAAAAGGGTGATGCTGAATTTACGGTGCCTGATGCTGTTGCAGCCTCGTTTCCGGACACCAAATTCAGCGCAGAACTTCCTTTGCCAGCATCACTTAACCTCGGCCTCTCGGTTCCGGTGAGTGACAAAGTGGATATTGTTGCCGACGGAACTTTTATCCAATACAATATCTATAAAAAGCTAGTCTTTGATTATGCAGACAATACACCTTTGCTACAGGATACAGAGCAAATAAAAAATTATAAGAATGCATTTTCAGGGAAAATTGGGGTGAATTATAAAGCATGCGAACATTTGGCTGTACGTGCCGGAGTAGGTTATGTAAAAACACCGGTTGACAAAGACCATGTTTATGCGGAGACTCCGGACAACGACCGTCTCATGGGCGCGTTGGGCTTGTCTTACGCGATCAACGACAAATTCAGCCTTCACGCTGCTTATGTTTTACAAAAATTGAAAGAGCGCACTGTCACAAGCCCCGTCACACAAATCGAAGGCACTTACAAGACAAACATTCATGCCCCTTCAATTTCATTCACCTATAAATGGTAATAGATTATGAAAAGATTTCAAAAAAATATTAAGCTTTATTTCGGCTTTGCGGCAATTGCATTGGCAGTGTCCTGTAAACCATCTATCGACATTGACACCAAAGGTGGAAATCCTGAAAATGTAGATTTCAGCAAATATATTGCGGTTGGTAACTCCCTGACTTCGGGCTACGCCAATAGTGGACTTAGTCTGAAAGGGCAGGAACAATCTTTTCCAAATATGCTTGCACAAGAGATGAAAAAAGTAGGCGGCGGAGAGTTTTTACAGCCCTATTTTCCTGCGGAAAACTATAATGGAAGCGGATTTTTATATTTAAAAGCACTGGTGAACGGTCAACCGCAATTGGGTACAGTTACCGACCACCTGGCCATCCGTGGTCAGACGCCAGACAAAAAGCCGCTTTACATCAAGTACACTGGCCCCATCAATAATCTCGGCGTACCGGGTATGCGTTTGGACATGGCATTTGCGCCAGGAATAGGTACGACAAAAGGGAATCCTTATTTTGAGCGATTGCTACCAGACAATGCGCCAGCTACAACAACTTATGTAGATTATGCAACGACCAAAGACCATACCTTCTTTTCCTTCTCATTAGGAAATAATGATGTGTTGGGCTATGCAACAAATGGTGCCGTGACCACTGATGCCACAAACACCCTAATTTCTGAACAGGACTTTGCGAAGTTTTATACCGGCTTTGTTACCAAATTAACCAGCAAAGAACAAAAAGGAGTCGTTGCAACCATTCCTGATGTGACGGCCGTTCCTTACTTCACAACAGTAACACGTCAGGCATTATTGGCTGGGGCAAATGCGGCATTAAAAGCACAAGATCCCAATGCCGCACCACTCACGGATATCTACATTAAAACAAAGACAATCCCACGGGCAGCAACGGATAAAGATATGTTTATTCTACCATTTTCTTCGGCGGGCCTATTGGGCAGACGAGATCTCAAAGACCCAGTAACTGGCGTTGTCAATCCAGCTCCTTACGGTCTACATCCGGCAAATCCTGTTGGTGACAATTTTGTTTTGGATGAGGCTGAGGCAAAAATGGTTCAAGACCGTATTGTTGCGCTAAACACAACAATCAAACAGGTTGCGGACAGCAAAAAGCTTGCGGTAGCCGATATTTACAGTTTCTTGAACAAAGTAAAATCGGGCTATCAGATTAATGGCATCGCCATCAGTAATAAATATATCACAGGTAATATATTTTCGTTGGATGGAGTTCACTTAACACCTATGGGCTATGCTATTATGGCCAATGTTTTTGTTGATGCAATCAATGCAAAATATAGTACCAAATTAGGAAAAGTAAATGTCAGCCAGTACGGCGGAGTTGCTTTACCTTAGTCTTTTAATGCAAGCACACAGCCTGGAGAAAAGGTCATTTGAATTGAAATTCAAATGACCTTTTTTTGTGAAACAATGCTTATTTTTGTTTATGCAGTTATTCGCTTTAACAGAATAGAAAGCAAAATAAATGGGGCTAATCGCTAAGGAGTATCACTCTTTACTTTAAAAGTCCACAGACATGCATTTAAAAATAGGCGTGAAATACTGGAATAAACGGTGTTCATGCCAGCTCAATAAAATGAACAAATAAGCAGGGTGTAACCGTGTATTTACATGATCAAATTACATCTTTTAAAACTATTTCGAATGAAAATCAAATTAAACCGCGTTAACCAAGCTGTGCATTTCGAAGCAAGCAGTGAATTATCCCCTGTCAAAGTAAACATCGATGGTTCCGAAGCAATCGGCGGTGAGGGCAAGGGTGTTCGCCCCATGGAATTGGTATTAATGGCCTTGGGCTCTTGTAGTGTATTTGACCTACATAGTATCTTGGTAAAACAACGCCAACAAATCGATGATATTCAAGTAGAAGTTGAAGGAAAACGTCGTGACGAAATTCCGCAGGTATTCACGGATATCCACATCAATTTCTTCTTAAAGGGTGAGATTGACGAGGTAAAAGCAACAAAAGCAGCTGAGTTGGCTGTGAAGAAATATTGTTCAGTCCACGATATGCTTGCCGCTGGTGGTGTCAATATCACGTATTCTTTGAAAATAAACTAATTAGTCGCCTCTTAAAAGCTCCGACTTAACCTGATCGTCCCATCAAGTATGCTTGATGGGACGATCAGGTTTTCAGTAAAGTACAAAAAAGAATGTGTTCTATTCTTAGGATCGACTATTTTGTCAACCAAGAATTGCAATATCTTTCCTATAATATATTTGAATCCTTTCCTATTTTTTCATCCATCGCTAATATCAAACCTATAATCACCTATTCCAAATAATGCTATTCCTGATTCCTGTCAGAACTACAATTGATCCTTATAATTTATTGACTTGTAAAAGAAATAATATATCTTTTTAAAGAAATTAATAATTAACATCAGTTTGAAATTTGCAAGAAAAAACAAGCTACATTTGTCAATTAATTGATTATCAATTTGATAACTTGAAAACAAAGTAAGTTAAATCATATCAATATTTAACTATAATAAGCTAAAATAATGGATTAAATATTTGTTACAGAAACGTAACTTCATTCCCACAAAACGCTGTGTTAACTCTAACAACTAAATTAGAATATGAAAATACTAGCCCTACAATTGCCTACTATCTCTAACCTACTACCCGCAGCGATTAACCACAAGGACTATTAATGTCAATAACAAAATAACATTATCGAATCTTTAAACCTCAAAAACCAAAATCATGAAAAAAAAAATATTTAATTATCTCGGAATTTTCAGTTTAATTATTACAACTGTATTCACTCTTTCCGCTTTTTTAGACAATCCTGAAACACCAGGGGGCGATTCCGGTGTTAACGATGGATCTGGAAAAAGTTGTTATGATACTTTAACGTACCCATGTACCACAGGCGGTTATGGAATTTCTTGTCAGTTTACTGGGATTTATGGCTCTCCCTATGAATGTAAGTCTGTTGGCTGTGGCCCCCTTGGTGGAACCTCAACACGGAAATGTGTATTAAAGGTAGCGCCTTAGACTATATTAAAGAAAAACTGGTTATGACATTAATTAGTTAAACTATGCGAATATGCTTTAAGCGTATTCGCATAATAAAATTTATTAATAAAAAATGTTATTCCATAATTTCTATAAAAAATATCCATTAACTGTTCCATTGATTAGAACAACCTATTTCATATCTGAAATTAAACAAATTACTGAAATATGTTAATACTTTCAGCTGAGTACAAAACGAAACTCACAAAATCAATCGGGGTTACCAAATTTAGATCAATAGCTATGATTCATATTTTTAACAACCAATCCAAAATATTTATCTTTTCGTGCTCCTTTCTAATCTTTTTTCTCTATTCGTGCAATGGAAAGCGTAAGTCGGAGATCATTAATAATTATTCAGAAATAGTAATTGACAATTCTAATATTCCTGATACATTGGATATCTCCAACGTAATCGATTACATAAAAGTATTAAAACTTACCGACCATTCCGAAAAACCAATATCAAGGATTGACCAATTATATGCATCTGGCAATACCTATATTGTGATCGATGCTATTAATACTAAGAGAGTCAATTCTTATTCGGCAGATGGCAAATATTTGAAGACACTTATGGAAGTTGGTCCAGACAAAAAGCAAGCCTTAAACGTGACTGACTGCTACCTAAATGAAAAAAATGAAGTCATTATCTACGATTATGCACAGATGAAGTTAACTGTATTTAACCCCGATTTATCTGTGAAAAAGGTTATCCAAGGCAAGAATTTGTTTCACTATAACCATATTGCCTCAATACCCGGCACTGAAGACTATGTCGGATATGCAAGTTATAATTTAGACAATACAGAGCTTCAGAGGGATAAAAAAAATCCATCCAGTTTGGATGTATTGAATAGTAAACTTGATTTAATCAAAAAGCATCTCACTTATCCATCAAAATTTGAAGGAATTATCCTTATTACAGCTTCAAAAGCTTTTTTTCCATATAAGGACAGTTTGAGGTTCTTCCGGGCCTACGATCCCTATATCTATAATATCAATAAAAACCAGATTCAAAGAAAGTATAAAATACTGTATAAAAAAGGTAATTTTCCTTCTGATTTTTTGGAATCGATTGTTGCTAATCATCTAAAAGAATTTCAGGAAATTGGGCGAAAATCATCCTCATTACAAGTGATTTATAAATATTTTAGTGGCTATACATGTCCAGAAAACTGGCTGGAAAGTGACAGTATTATCTGTTTGTCATCAATTAACTTTTTGGATAGATCCACGAGCATAACCAACACTATAATCTTTAACCAAGCTAAGAAGCGGACGATCTTAAATGCAGGTACATTTGTAGCTAAAAATGATTTTAAATTGTCATTCCCTCAGTTTAAGGCTTACGATAAACATAACAATGAATTTATAGCCAGTTGCACGGGCAATCAACTGAAAAAACAATTACATAACGGAAGCCCATTGATTAATCTTAAAGACATTGTCGATGATAGTTTTTACCTGATTAAGGTTAAATTTAAACCTAAGCGATAACATGAAACATTTATTATGAAAAATACAACTTTTGAAAAAACATTTCTTTTCCTTTTTGCGCTGACAGCCGTAATTTTTGTAGCACTGTATTATAGAGGCCAAAAAAAACTTCAGGCGAAAATAAACGATTTTAAGGCACTGACAGATAGTATCCTTGTTTTGAATGATGCCAATCGATATTATTCAGACCTGCTTAAATTTGAAATTAAATCTTCAGATTATCCATTTGAGAAAGACGACATTAAACTATTTAATATTACCCAGGACACCTCTAAATCTACTTCACAGTCACTTAATTCGCTGATCAAAGGCAATAAATTCAGCCTGATACTCAGGTATACGGAGATTGGATGTAATGAGTGCTCTAGTATAACCATAAAAAAATTAAACCAATTAAAGAGCCTCCGTCCCGATCTGTCTATATATGCACTGGTTGATTTTAGCAATTATGACTCTTATCTTCAGTGGCGAAAAGTTGGCAAGATCAACTTTCCGGTATACTACCTAAAAAAAGGTGGAATTGCATTTGATAAAGATTGTAGGGACTATTCTTATTTGTTTATGATAGATGATAAGAGTAGCGCTTCGAAATTCTTTATCCCTAACAGTGGGATGCCTATGGTTTTGGATTATTACTTTGATAATTTGTACAACACACATATTTGAATGACTTATGAGAAGTTATTTCGGAAAAATATTATTATTGCTGCTTATCCTAATGGTCAATGGCGTATCGGCTGAACAGCCCGCCCAGGATACCATGTTTCTCCGGGTAGATCCTGATGATGCCCTCGGGGGCACAGCTACAGACTTGCTTAAAGATATTGTCTATATTCCGCTGGAAAACACTCCTGCCTCAGTTGTTGGTGAAATCGCCAAACTTGAAGTGGTGGAAAAATATTTTATTATACTTGACAAAAGCTTGGACCAAGTCCTGATTTTTAACAAAGATGGCTCTTTCCATGCTAAGTGTGAAAAAATACCGGGACTTGTTAAAAACTCGGCTATGATCGATAATTTTAATTACAATGTGTTCGGTGATTTTGCCATTCAGCGAGAAAAACAGCAGATTGTGGTAAGAACTAATCTCGACAGAGAGAACTTATTTGTATTTAACTACGATGGGGGCTTTTCGGGGAAAATCCCATTATCAAAAAAAAATAACGGGACACGCTTTTGGGGCTACGCCTTTTTAAATGGGGATACAAGTATATATCATATATCCCCTACTATCTTTACGCAGGAATCTGATGAAACGGGTACCTATGAACTTTATCTATCTGATAACTTTTCCTCTAATTTCAAGCAAGAAATTCCATATGAGCAGAATAACATCGCAAGGGGTATGGATGTCCTAGTAAATTTGGCCGGACCGTTTTACTATTCAGGAATAAAAAATTCCTGCTTTTTCACAAGGTCGTATGACTATAATATTTATAATATAGATGCTAATGGGATTAAAAGCGTATATAAAGTGTTACTTCCAATTAGTTATAGCGTTCCAATTGATTTTTTGGTAAACGAAGAAAAATACAGATCAAAGAGACAAGAATATTTACAAAAAAATAATCAGTTGGTATATGTAATTAGTAATATATATAGCTTAGGTAATAAGCTTATTTTTACCATAAACAACAATAAATACAGTAAAAATAAAGTTTTTTTATACAATATACAAAACAGCACTGTTTTTAGCCTTTTGAATATTTCTCCAGATAGCTCTTCATTTTTTTTGCCAATTGTCAATAAGCATAATTCTATTCAAGCTTGTGATGGGCATTATTTATATTCTTCTTTTTCCTCGCTTGAATTGTTTGCAGCGAAAGAGGAAATCCAAGGCAAGCAGCCTGAATATCCCCCTTCATTAAAAAAGTATTTTGCACTCCAAAATCGTAAAAGTAATCCTGTCATAGTGAAATTAGCACCTAAGGCCAATATGTAGGAAAAAAAATATGTTTTACCGTTTCACTTTGTCGTTAGTATTCGTCTTCTTAATATGTAAGACCGGTTATAGTCAAGAGAATAAACAAATTGTCTACCAGGGAAAAGTCCGTGGTATTGTTAGTGATTCAGCGCATAACCACATATTGGAACTTGCCTCTACTGCCATATACAGGATAAAGGATTCCACATTGATAAGTTACCAGCTAAGTAATGCCCGCGGCGAATTTCAATTCAAGGAAATCCCTGAAGATACACAGCTTAAGATCATAATCAGTTATACAGGCTATAATACAATATCTAGAAAGTTTACGATATCTGGAAAGAATGGAACGGTGGATCTAGGCAAGTTGAATCTAGATCGAAGGGTGATTCAATTAAATGAGATAGCGCTAAATTATGTTCCACCAGTACGAATGAACGGGGACACGCTTGAATTCAACGCATCCGCATTTGATATGGACAAAAATGCGGTGGCCGAAGATCTGCTCCGAAAACTTCCTCGACTCACTGTATGGGGTGACGGCTCTATAACAGTTAACGGAAAGAATATAAAGCAATTGCTTGTCAATGGCAAACCCTTTTTTGGAGGCGACACACGTGTTACTCTTCAGAACATACCCAAGGATGCAATTGATAAGATACAGGTTTATAAAGACCAGCTAAACAAAAAAAATCCATTGGATTCAACGACATCTATGAATATTAAGCTAAAAGAAGACAAAAGAAATGCGCTGTTTGGAAAGCTCTCATTGGGATATGGCACTGGTAGGAACTATGAGAGTGATGCCAATATTAATCTCTTCATGAAAAACAGCCAGCTAAGTTTAGTAGGGGCGAAGAACAATATAAATAAGTTTGCGGAGGACGCCAATACCCTCCTCCGAAACAGTACATATAAAGGCATTGGGGCTAATATCGACTACCAATCCGATTTCCGGCTTCCGGGAATTAATAAATCTGGCTCTGGAGGCTTGGTTATACAGCATGATTTCCTGCCAGATGGAAACTATAATAATACCAGTCGTCTCACTAGTAATTATTTTATCAAAGACAACAGCAGTCTTGTTCGAAATAATCTACAAACAATAACCACACTAGCACCTGATAGTACACAAAGGCAACAAAATGATAACAGCAATAAAACCATATCTACAGGACAGAAACTACAATTGAATTACGAAAGACGTAAAAGTAGGTTGGAGCTTACGAGTTCGGCTATTATCAATAGAATAACTACTGATATAGAATCAGCTGGCCAGATTAGTTCATATGGTTCAGATGGAGAGCTGCAAAGCTCCAATATTTCAGATGTCAAGAGCAGGACAAGCGATAAAAATTTAAAAATCAATATAGATTTTAGCAAGCAGAAAAATTTCGCAAAAATCGACCGTCTTCCTGGCGACCTTGATATCAGTTATGCTTTTGATGCTGGCAATAAGTATACCGACGATGCGACTATAACAGTTTTTAAATCGGAAAGAAGTTCTTTAGAGAACAAAAACTTTAACCGCCAGAATTCCAAATCAGAAAATCATTTCAGACAGCATTTGTCAGTGGAACTAGGAGATTTTTCCCGTTTAATATTCGGAAGCAGGGGAATTTTTGGTATAAACTTAAAACTGAGAAACAACATAGCACTGAATTTTAAAAATGAAGATAATATTGTTAAAAACCGTCATGTGGGAGGTGTTTATCAGATTGACCCCAACCTGACGAATACCAGCAGATTAAGGGAGTATGATGATCGGATCGCCTTAGTGATTGGAAAAACCTTTTTCAGAGATTTACCTAACCGTTATCAAAAATTGCTTTCTTTCGATTTCACTGTGCAGGAGCAACTTTACGACCAGAAAAACACCTCCGACCATTCCTTTCAAAATCAAAAACGCAGTTACCAAAAGTTTGTGCCCGAAGCTACGGTCGAATACACAAATGATCAATATGGAGATTTCAGAGACAATTACTCCATGAGGTTTATTACCCGTTCATACTTCCCTAGTGTCCAGCAATTGAGCCCTCTGGTAGACAGTATAAATCAATATTACATCCAACAGGGTAACCTCAATCTAAAAGAGGCCACAGAACACAAACTGACATTCAGGATAGAACATACCAGTGAACGAACGAAAAATAAGTTCAATTACAATGCTGAAGTATCTGTCGGAAAAGTAAGTAATAATTTTGCCGACAGTGTTATTGTAGATAATATTGGACGCAGTAACCATTATGCTGTTAACTTGGATGGCAATCGTTACTTAAACCTTTCCTTTGCACTCAACAAGGCTTTGGTATTTAACAATAATCAGCTGCAATTGCAGTCTTCACAATCAGTAAGGGTAGATAGGACACCGGGTTATATCAACGGGGTTTACAACATATACAACTCGAATTCTTTTGATAACACGATCAATCTATACTATACTGTAAGCGATTGGTGGATTGTCAATTTGAAAGAATTTATTTCATTCTATCGGTCCAAACAAAGTGGAGCCGAAAATAATATATTCAAGAATAGTATCCAATCCACCATGATCAGCAGCAACTTAAACCTAACCAAAAAATTTAGTATTGGAAGCAATATTAGTTTCAACCGTACTACGAGTACTGGATCAGAGGCAGTGGACTTTATTATATGGAATGCAAATACCAGCTACCGCTTACTCCCAGGAAATAATTTGGAACTAAAATTAGCAGCACTTGACATGTTGCATCAAAATACCAATATTATCAATATAGGTTTCAATAATAGTATTACCAGAGGTACTACAAATGTATTGAAGCAATATTTCATATTTTCTGTTTCTTATTATCCAAGACAATTTGGGCGAAAGCGTGAAAAAGCTGCACTTGACAAAAAAGAGTGATAGGGGTTATAATTTTAATGAAGTGGCTGAAGTAGCATCATGGCGTATTTTTTGGCGAAAACAGGGAGAAACAAGTTTAAGTGAAACCACCATGCACGGCAACAAAAATTAACCAAAATGACAATCAGCTTATTATCTTTTCGAGTCTATTTAGATCTCTGACAGCGGTATCATATATTATTTCACCCTTTTTTATCCCATTTTATTAATACACTGTATTACAGGCGATTCTGCTCTTCAGTCTTGGTCGGCTGGTTGCTGCTCTTGATTTTTTGGTTTCCAAAGTGATACCGCAGCGTGACATTGACCTTTCTTGTATCCCGATAGTCATCAAAATAGTTATTCTGATCGGCATACTTTGACAAGATTCTCATCTTTTCAGTCCTGAAAATATCCATAAACGCCAGATTGACTTCCAGCTTTTTGTTAAAAAATTTACGGTTGGTCGTCAAGTAAGTGCTGGAATAACCTGTAATCCGAAATGGTCCCTGAATGGTGGGCGAAGTGAATGTATTTCCGAGTTCCACATTCCAACCAGAATTTTTATCCACGACATAGTTTGAACTGATATTACCATTGCCGATGTAAACATCGTTCTTATGAAGTACTTTATCCGCTCCTACAAAATAATTCTCATTGTACATGCCTTCCAGCTGTAGATTTAATCCCCAACCTGTACTCAACTGAAAGCTCTTGCCCAGATCTAGCCCTGCCCCCTGCCCTTTCTTAATATTGGTATATTGAAAGATCAGCTGATGACCGATATTATCCTGCAAGGCAATTTCCATATTAGGCCATTTCTCAAAACGGTAGAATAGATCCACATTCCAGCTGTTCTTTGTCCAGGTCAAGTTGAGGTTATGTACAATGGTAGCTCTTAAGCGCGGGTCGCCCTGAAAATAAGAAAACAAGTTATAATAAGATTTCGCCGGATTGAGCCAGGAGTAAGCTGGCCGGCTGATGCGCTTACCATAGGAAAACCCAAATTGCTGTTGGTCTGCCAATGCATATTGCATATAGAACGTAGGGAATAGCACAAAATAATCCTTCTCGTTGATATCCTTTGGCTCTGAGACAATACCCTCCAAATCGGTATACTCCCCTCTTAATCCTGCTTTCCAGCTCCATTTATTCCACCCATAGCTAAACGATGTGTACAAGGCCACATTGCGTTCTTTATAACCAAACAGACTGCTCTTGTCCGGTCGGTGCTGTAGTGTCCCGGATTCATCGTCTGAAAACAGCAGGTCACTTGTGGTCTTGACGGCGCTAAATTTTCCCCCAAATTCTACTTCCAGCCCCTTTATCTTTCCTGTAACGTCTACCTGCGAAGAAAAAAGGCGATTTTTACTGACATTATTACTAATAAAACGTGTGCTCGACGGCTGTTCACCTTTAAAATTCAATGCCGTCAATACATCCTGATCATTGCTGGCATGGCTTGACGTAAAGTAAGAAGACCAATTGATGCTCCATTTGGGACTGAGTTTCTTTGTCACCTGTAGATAGAGGTTATTGGTCTTGTTGGAACGTTCGTGGTCGTTTGTTGTAAAATAACTGGACTCCTGCACCCGATCTTTGTTATAGATTACCGTGGGCACTTCATAAACACCATAGGATCTTGGCCCATAATAACCGTTTAAGCCTGCATTGATAGACCAAGTTGTGTCTGGCGTATATTCCACCGAAAACACGTAACTATTTTGGTTATTATTGGTATCGAAACGGTCCATCGTGCCTTCCCATGAGGTCTGTTCCTGAGGATAATACACATAATTTGTCTCATAACGGGCATACTTACCGCGCCCAAAATTGTATGTTCCCCGCAGATTGAACTTTTCGTTTTTATAATATTGTGTCAACCCAAACAGTTGCTTCCAGGTTGTGCTCTTTTCGGCCAAGGCCAGTAATGTACCCCGATATCCATATAAGTTGGATTTGGACAGCTTGATGTTAATGATCGTGCTTCCCTCGGCTTCATATTTTGCCGGTGGATTGGTAATGACCTCGATGGATTGTACATCACTACCGGCGGTGTTCTCCAGGTAGGTCTTCAACTCATCACCGCTCAGCATGACCTTGCGGTCATTAATAAGTACCACGATCTTTTTGCTCCCCCGTACCATCAGGTCTGAGCCGCTAGCCATCACCAAAGGCGTCCGTTTAAGAATATCCCAGGTATTGAACGCAGAGAGATTACTATTTTGGACATTGAATTCAAGGCGATCCAACTTTCGGATCAGTCGGGGCTGCCGGCCCACGACATTCACCTCCTCTAATTCTTGTGTCTTTGGAAGAAGTGTCAAGATCAGCGGGCTCCGCACAGTATCACTGTAAAAAAATAATTCTTTGATCCCAAAGTTCAAATGCGAGGCTTTGAGGTAATATTTGCTGTGCGGTGTCAATGCTAATTCAAACTTTCCGGCGGGATCTGTTTTCATCTCACGAATCTGCTGATAGGTACTGTCCAACAAGACAACGGATGCATCAGCCAGCACCTCCTTATTCCCGTTTTGGATTCTCCCGACCCGCATCGTCTGTGCTGTTAAGAGCCCTGGAGCTAAAAGCAAAAATAATAAGCATTTCATATTTCGGTATTTAATGCCCAAAATTGTCCATTAACCTTGCTAAATATGGTTAATGAAGAGTTAATGCTATGTTAAGGTCTATGATCTTCATTGTGAGCAGTTATATTTGTATATGGAATTAAAGCCTAAAAATTATATTATTCTTTTCATCCTATTTTTTACTGTCCTGATCGGCATACAAGGGTATCAATTATACAATACCTATCGGCTTAAACAACGGGAGGTATTCGCCGACGTAAAGAAAAATCTGAACAAATTGGATGACGCTGATTCCGTTTTTGATAACAACCTATTGAGTAAGGATATCGCCCGGGATTATTATATCAAATTGGTCAAAAAAGAGATCACCGAAGACGACCTAAAAAAACTATATACAATACATGCACAGAAAACTTCCGGGGAACTAACAAGATATGTTGACAGTATATTCCAGCCACTGGGGATGCATGTCCTCCTAAAACAGGAAATATTGAATATTTACTATAAAGATGCGACAAAACCATTGGTTAATGGCCCGATTACTGTATACACAACATCCGGCACTTTCCGAAATCCTACAGAATTATCCAGCAGTAAATGGCTTACGGAAAAAACTGAAATGAACAAGATTCAGGATAGTATCCAAAGCAGGGAAATTCTATATGTTTTTTCTGTTCCACGCAAGACTTCTTTTGAGGTGGTCAATCTCAGCTGGATTCTCTTTAAGGAATTAACTTCACTGCTACTGAGCACCTTATTGATCCTGGCGGCTTTTATCTGGTTGTTTTACCGGACAATTAACAATCTCAAGAAACAAAAAAAACAGATTGCCGTGTTGCACGATGTAGTAGATAATATTTCACACGAGCTAAAAACACCGATTGCGACCTTAAAAATAGCGGCCAAAACCCTCCAAAAATCTCCTGACAATACGATTATTGCCGTGATTGAACGTCAGGTGAACCGCTTGGAACAAACACTGGATCCATTGAACGAAAATCAAACTGCAACCAGTTTATCCCCAACAACAGCGAAAGAGCTACAGGCAATTTTTAGTGATTTTCAGCTATGCAATCCAACAGTCAGGCTACTTGTGGAGCCAAACCCCGGCATGCAGGTCTGTTTTAATTCCATAGATACAACGACATTGTTCCACAACCTGATGAACAATGCGGTTAAATACGGTGCTTCGCAGTTGGATATCCGCTTTGAGGAACAAAAAGACTGTCTATCCATCCAGGTCAAAGACAACGGACAGGGCATGGAAGAAAGCGAATTACCCTATATTTTTGAAAAGTTCTACCGTATCCAGAAAGACAATATCCATAATACAAAAGGCTTAGGAATTGGCCTATTTCTGGTTAAAAATATCGTCAAGAAATATGGCGGAGAGATCAAGGTTATAAGTAAATTGCAGCATGGGACAACTTTTACCATTCTTTTACCACTTTAATTTATCAGTTCATTGGCCAACATCGTCAATCGGCGGCACAGGCTACTACACGAAGAGCAGCGAAGCGGCACTTGAATAAAAATCGTATTATTAACTTTATAATGGATCAGGGAATAAGGGCTAAACATCCGTTAGATGAAACAAAGAAATGAAGAATAAACTATTGCTGGTAGAAGATGATCCGGATTTTGGATTTATGCTGAGACAATATCTGGAGCTTTCGGACTTTCGTGTGGACTGGATTTCAAAGCCAAATGATCTCATGGAAGACTTTCAGAAGCTGATGGGTTATGATTTAATTATTCTGGACGTCATGCTTCCACAAGTAAGCGGCTTTACTTTGGCAAAAGAGATCAATACACTTTTTCCTTTACTTCCTTTTATCTTTCTAACGGCAAAAGAGCAAAAGATAGATAAGTTAACGGGCTTAAAAATTGGTGCTGACGATTATATTACCAAACCTTGTGATCCTGAAGAATTATTACTGCGCATACAAAATATATTAAAACGCAATCATAAAACTATTTCGCCAAGTCCCATTGCCATTGGTTCATATTTATTTTTCCCAGATCAACTGTTATTGAGCCATGCTTTGGCGCAATATAAACTCACTGAGCGAGAAGCACAATTGCTGTTATTTCTGTGGCAGCGCAACGGTCAGTTGGTGACACGGGGCGATATCCTCGAAAAAGTATGGGGAAGTGCTGATTTTTTTACAGGCAGAAGTATGGATGTCTTTATCACACGGCTAAGAAAATACTTAAGCCATGACCCTGATCTTCATATTCGTTCGAATCGTGGAGTAGGATTTACAGTACATTTTGGAATCTAAAATCCTCATACCGGAAGTCGCTATTGCCGTATAGCACCTTACGCTTTTGATACCCGTTGCCTAAGCGAATCTACCCGATGTTTATCCTTCAAACTCTTCTTTTCGTCTGTTCCATAGCTTCTCTGCCCAACGGCCAACAAACCAAAAGGAAACTGCAAGAATCAGGAAAAAGACTGCTCTATTGATATTATCCCACAAATACTCCACATAGCGCGTATAAATATTCAATACCAAAAACACAAAACCTACCTCGCGGGTAACATTATCCTTCGCTTTTAACCCATAAATCACAAGAAACGCTGACACCGCAGTGGATAGAATCCCCCAATAAAACATGTGATACTGACGTACTGTAGTCCACTCATAAAAATCCGAATAGTTGCCAAAGATAGACAGTGTCCACAAAGAAACCATAAGGTAAATCAACCCAATGATATAACTGACCGGTTGAAATATCTGTAAACGTTCAAAGCGTGGCTGTAGCCAAACTGCTGCCGCCGTGATTATAGCACCGAAAATCGTAAAACGTAAGGGATAATTCATTCCCCAGAATTTAAATCCCCAATTGCTGTGATAAGCTGTCTCAGTGGCAAACCAAACGCCTAGCGCCAAGAGCATAAAAGTCCAGATCAACTTACTGTCCAATTTGACCGCAAGCACGCCGTATATCGCGACCGAAAGTAAAAATAAGAGGGAATAATGCATGGTATCTTTATCCAAGACCTTGCCCATAAAACCAATGCAGGCGGCTGTTCCAAATACACCAATCAACATCATGGTCTCCGTGGAAAGATTCTTATATGGATAACGCTTTTTATAACGAAAACCCAGTGTGTAAAAAAGTACAGCGACCGCAGCAAAAAAGAAACAAAATAAAATATTTGGGGCTTCGTAAAGGCTGTCCACAAAGGCAAGGAAAGATGCATCCGTAAACAGCGAAAAAACAGCAAATACCAAGGATGCTAATGCAATCCAAAAAGCATACCGCGCCAGTTGGCCCCAATCAAAGCTTTTAACATCTAGGCTATCCATGAGTTCGTTGGCTTTTTGTTCATCCAATAGCTTCTCCTTTTTCCAAAATTGGACAATATCTTCGATGGATTGTTTCTCCTGTTTGCTGACATCGTATTTTCGCATTGTTATTGTGTTGATATTGTAGAACAAAGAATAAGGACCAAAGATTTTAATCCGGCAAATTTTCGCTTTACCGAAGTATCTCCATGTTTTATTTTTTAGGTCCTGTACAAACTTAGGGGCTTACAAGTTGTCACAGCCACCTTAGCCGATCACAAGATAGCAATAACCTTCGTAACTTTCTTACCTCATCCATTCATTACGAGATCTTCAAATCACATCTATATCACATTTTATTCCAAAAGTCAGATATCCTCGCATAATTCCTTTAAAATCTGTAATTTTGCATGTTTTGCATTTTATCCCTCAATAGGGATTTTAAGGAGTTTTCATGGCAGTAAAAAAAAGCCCAGATTTGGGCGAACAGAGTGAAGTTCAAGTATTTGGTGCTCGCGCGCACAATTTAAAAAATATAGATGTTTCTTTTCCGAGAAATGAATTGGTTGTTATCACCGGCTTGAGTGGTAGCGGAAAGTCTTCTTTGGCTTTTGACACCATTTATGCAGAAGGTCAACGTCGGTATATGGAAACTTTCAGTGCCTATAGTCGCCAATTTTTGGGTGGTATGGAGCGTCCTGATGTCGACAAGATATCAGGTTTGAGTCCGGTGATTTCCATTGAACAAAAGACAACAAGCAAAAATCCGAGGTCAACCGTCGGTACCATTACAGAGGTATATGATTTTATGCGCCTTTTGTTTGCCCGGGCGGGTGAAGCCTTCTCCTATGTCACCGGGAAAAAGATGGAGCGCATGTCGGATGATCAGGTAATCGAGCGTATTCTGGATGAATTTGATGGGCAAGCACTCAATATCCTCGCTCCGGTCGTGAAAGGGCGTAAAGGACATTATCGTGAGCTTTTCGAACAAATTCGTAAACAGGGTTATGTTAAGGTACGTGTGGATGGTGAAATCTTGGATCTTGTCCCCAAAATGCAAGTAGACCGCTATAAGATTCACGATATTGAAATTGTTGTTGATCGCTTGAAAATAGAGCGTGAAGACAAAAAACGATTACAGACTTCGGTAATGCAAGCCATGAAAACGGCAAAAGGTATTATTAAAGTATCTACCAAAGATAATCAGGAGCAATTTTATAGCCGTTATCTAATGGATGCGGAATCGGGGATCTCTTATGATGAACCTCAACCCAATACATTCTCATTCAACTCGCCATATGGTGCATGTCCGACCTGTGACGGCTTGGGCTATATCTTCGAAATTGATAAAAACGCTGTTATTCCCGATAAGAAACTCAGCATTCAAAAAGGTGGACTGGCCCCCTTAGGGCCTACACGGGAGAACTGGACATTTGAGGTGCTTAAAGCGGTGTCCAAAAAGTTGGATTTTGCGGTAACAACACCGTTGGAGAAACTCAGCGACGAACAGATCGACCAACTCTTGTTTGGCAATAAAGAAGAACCCATTGTTGTCACCGTGTCCTATGGGAGCTACGGATCCCGTGAATATCGGGTCGAATTCGAAGGTATCTTTAAAATGCTGGAAGAGTTTTCCGGAAAATCTTCGGATGAAGCGCCTTCATTAGATGATTTCAGAACCAAAGTTACCTGTCCAACCTGTGAAGGAGCGCGGTTAAAGAAAGAATCATTGCACTTTAAGATCGCAGACAAGAATATCCATGAATTATCAACCCTCGATATCTCGGCATTAAAAGAGTGGTTTGATCAGGTAGAAAACAAACTGGATGAGCGTCAGTTGGTCATTGCGACCGAAATACTCAAGGAGATCAGGGCTCGGCTGGGCTTTCTATTGGATGTGGGCCTAAATTACCTGACACTGGACCGTACCGCAAAAACCTTATCAGGAGGGGAAGCGCAACGGATCCGTCTAGCCACTCAGATCGGTTCACAGCTGGTCAATGTACTTTATATTTTGGATGAACCGAGTATCGGACTCCATCAACGCGACAATGAACGGTTGATCAATGCACTCAAAAACCTGCGTGATATAGGGAATTCGGTTTTAGTTGTCGAACATGATAAGGATATGATCCTGCATGCCGATTATGTAATTGATATGGGACCAGCTGCAGGCGTTCATGGGGGGACGGTAGTTGCGGAAGGGCAACCTGACGAGATCTTAAAATCAGATTCGTTGACCGCGGCTTATCTTAATGGGAAAAAAGAGGTTAAAATCCCTGAGAGACGTCGTGAAGGCAACAACAAAACACTGACCATTCATGGTGCTACAGGGCATAACCTAAAAAACCTGACTGTAACATTTCCCCTCGGGAAACTGATCGTGGTATCGGGCGTTTCGGGGTCTGGTAAGTCCAGCTTGATTACAGGTACCTTATACCCCATTTTAAATAAACATTTTTTCAGGGCCAAAGCGACTCCACTGCCTTTCAAAAAGATCGAAGGCCTGGAACATATTGACAAAGTGATCGAGATCGACCAAAGCCCAATTGGCCGTACACCACGTTCCAACCCGTCTACGTATACAGGGGTATTTTCTGATATACGTACCTTGTTTGTTCAGCTTCCCGAAGCAAAAATCAGGGGCTACAAACCAGGGCGATTCTCGTTCAATGTCAAAGGTGGGCGTTGTGAAACCTGTCAGGGAGCGGGGTTGAAAGTCATTGAAATGAATTTCCTCCCGGATGTGCAGGTTCCTTGTGAAACATGCCATGGAAAGCGCTACAACCGAGAAACTTTAGAGGTGCGATACAAAGGCAAATCCATCTCGGATGTACTCGACATGAGCATCAACGATGCCGTCGATTTCTTTGAAAATGTACCAAGTATTTACAGAAAAATCAAGACATTGCAGGATGTCGGTTTAGGATATATTACCTTAGGTCAATCGTCTACAACCTTGTCCGGAGGAGAGGCACAACGGGTAAAACTTGCCACTGAGCTTTCTAAAAAAGATACCGGAAATACATTTTACATCCTAGACGAACCTACAACCGGACTTCATTTTGAAGACGTTAATGTCCTGATGGGCGTAATCAACCGATTGGTCGACCGAGGAAATACCGTGTTGATTATCGAGCACAACCTGGATGTTGTCAAATCGGCCGACTGGGTGATTGATGTCGGTCCTGAAGGAGGAAAAGAGGGCGGTCGGATATTATTTGAAGGGACCCCAGAAAATTTAATTAAAAATAAGAAAAGCGAAACCGCACGTTTCCTAAAATTAGAGATGAAATAGTTGCTCCGTATGGAGACTATACATTCTTGTAATCTCATGTATTCGTGTAGCTCAGGATTATCATGTGCCCCGGAATGTCATCCGATCGCACATTTTAAATAATCCCTGCTTTTGCCTGTTCCCCATCGGATTTGGCTCAATAGCAAGCAGCAGATTTCATAAAGGTTTTTCGTAACTTTGTATTATATGTCGGATATTATTCAATTACTTCCAGATAATGTTGCCAATCAGATTGCGGCGGGAGAAGTGGTGCAGCGACCAGCGTCTGCCATTAAAGAATTGATTGAGAATGCCATTGATGCTGGAGCTGACAAAATAAAACTTATTGTTAAAGATGCAGGTAAATCATTGATCCAAGTCATTGATAATGGCTGCGGCATGAGCGTAACGGATGCTCGGCTCTGCTTTGAACGTCATGCGACTTCAAAGATCAGAAAAGCTGAAGATTTATTTGCCATCCGTACCATGGGGTTCCGTGGCGAAGCGATGGCGTCCATTGCTGCGATCGCACAAGTCGAACTAAAAACACGCCGTATCGAAGATGAGCTTGGCACCGTAGTGGAAATAGAGGGCTCAAAAGTTGTCAACCAATATCCAGAAGCTGTCGCTGCTGGAACAAATATTTTAGTTAAAAATCTCTTTTACAATATCCCTGCCCGCAGGAACTTCTTGAAGAGCAATTCGGTTGAAATGCGTCATATCATTGATGAATTTCAACGGATCGCTTTGTCTAACCCACAGATTTTCCTTTCGCTACATAGTGATGGAAATGAGATTTATCACCTTCCTGCTGAGACACTGAAACAACGGATTGTCCATATCTTTGGCAACAATTACAACCAGCGTCTCGTCCCTGTAGAAGAGGATACATCCATTATTAAGGTGGAGGGCTTTATAGGTAAGCCTGAATTTGCAAAAAAAACACGTGGCGAACAATTTTTCTTTGTTAATAAACGCTTTGTACGCGATCCATATCTGCACCATGCGGTGATGAATGCATACGAAGATATTATGCAAGCGGAGACCTTTCCGTTTTATGTACTGTTTATTGATATAGATCCCGCCCGTATCGATATCAACGTACACCCAACAAAGACCGAAATCAAATACGAGGATGACAAAGCAATCTATGCCATCATCCGTTCGGCAGTGAAAAGATCATTGGGACGATATAACATCATGCCTTCATTGGATTTTGAACAGGAGACTAGTTTCTCCAATCTGATTACCAAGAAATCATTGGATGAAATTATTGTTCCGACAGTGACCTTCAATCCGGACTTTAACCCTTTTGATACCGACAAGTCCAAATCGTCCTACTCCAGATCTGATAGTTATGCTGAAGGCTTCGCAAAAAAAACAGGGGGAATACCAAGCAATTGGGATTCGTTATACGAGATCGTGGAAAAAGAAGAGTCTGTGCAACTTCCATTGCACAGTCGTTCGGAATTGGAGACCGATCATCCCCAAGCCATACAAATGGAAGATAAAGCCTCTTCTAAATTATTCTTTCAGCTACACAATAAGTATATTGTTTCTCAGATTCATTCAGGCTTTATCCTTATAGATCAACAGGCCGCACACGAGCGCATTTTATTTGAGCAGTTCCTCACACAACTCGATCAGCATAAAGGCTTGAGCCAGCAGAGTTTATTTCCGCAAACGATAGATCTCAACCCTTCGGATAACGAGCTCATGAAAGATTTATTGGTTGACATCAATGGCTTGGGATTTCAGATTCGCGAATTTGGAAAAAATTCCTATATTATTGACGGAATTCCGGCGGACTTGGGAACAGGGTTTGATGAAATAAAAATGATTGAAAAAATATTGGAAGATTATAAGAATAATCAATCCGAGTATAAGCTTGCAAAAAGAGAAAATCTGGCAAAAAGCCTTGCCCGCAATGCAGCGATCAAGCCAGGCACACAACTTGATAATACAGCCATGGCAGAATTGGTCGATAAGCTCTTTGCCTGTCAGTCACCGAATAGTTCCATCTATGGCAACCCGGTTATCGTAACGTTTACATTGCAGGAGTTGGCAGAAAAATTTGGCAAAAACTAGAAGATAAAACTATATGTTTCAACAATTGACACCCGTTATCAAGAATTTACTGATCGTCAATATTATATTTTATATTGGATCACAATTTGTACCTATAGCATATGATTATCTTGCCGTATATTATCCGGATTCGCCTTATTTCAAAATATGGCAGGTGGTCACACATATGTTTATGCATGACAAAAACAACATTACACATATTTTCTTCAATATGTTCTCCCTTGTCATGTTTGGCCCTATGATTGAACAAGTGCTTGGTCCGAAACGCTTCTTAAATTTCTATATGATCTCGGGAATTGGCGCCTGGTTTCTCTATACAGCGGTGAATGGTATACAACTTTATCATGCTACGGGTTCTTTCGCTCCATTGCACGGTATGAGCGGAAATGAAATCATTTCCCTGGCAAATACAGGCAGTAACGAAGCATTATCATATGTCATACCTATGCTAGGAGCCTCTGGAGCGATCTATGGCGTTCTATTGGCTTTTGCTTACCTTTTTCCAAACATACCGCTTCAATTTTTGTTTATTCCTGTACCAGTCAAGGCCAAATATATGATCGGTGGATTTATCTTAATCGAGATCTATATGAGCTTATCTAGACCGGGAGATTCGGTAGCCCATTTGGCTCACGTTGGTGGGGCACTATTCGGTTACTTGCTGCTCAAATTCTGGAAAGTTAGAAAGGGAATTTATTAATAGCATGTGTAATGAATAACATTGGTTTAAAAGATTTTTGGAGGCAAACGTATAAAACGGGCTCACCGATTCCGGTTGTGATCAGTATACAGGTGTGCTTATTTGTCCTCATCTATTTTCTGGACCTACTTTTTGAGTTGAAACTTGTTTCACAAAGCTTTTTACAGCCAATTGTACAGCATTTGAGCTTGCCTAGCAATTTTTCAAATTTCTTAGCGCAACCCTGGTCCCTCATCTCATCCAATTTTGTCTACGTCCAGCTTTTAACCTTGATTTTTGACAGCCTTTGGTTATATTGGGTTGGTCAGATATTCTTTACCTTTTTAAACAACAGACAATTTTTCTTTGTTTACATCGCATCTTGGCTCCTTAGCAGCGCCCTTTATGTTGGTTTTGGCACCCTTATTCCGCCGCCCACAAACCTTCATCTCATGGGCGGCGCTCATCCGTTGGCTGCTGTTCTTGCGGTAATTGTCACATTAGTTCCGAACTACGAATTAAGGCTATTGCTTTTTGGTACCGTTAAACTAAAAATCCTAGCCATTGTCTATTTCGCACTGGAATTTTTATTTTTCACACTTGGCAATAGACCTGCAGCGATCTCTTATTTCGCAGTAGTGCTATTTGGAATGGCATTTACCTATGCACTAAGATCAGGGATGGATTGGTCCACACTTTTTCAGAAAAATCAAAAAAAGCCCGCAAAAATGAAAGTTGTTGTAGGCAATAATATACCGGCAAATCGGAAGCATCGTTATGACTTACCAAATCAGGATGAAATTGACGCCATCTTGGACAAGATTTCAGTATCTGGTTATGAAAGTCTGACACACCATGAAAAAGAAACGCTCTTTAGAGCAAGCAATAGTGGCGACAAGGTTGATGGATAGAAGGACTTTTTTAAGAAGAAAACTGGGATTTATAAGCAAAACAATGTTTCTGGCAAATATGCTTGCGATCATTGCTTTGCTCATGAGCTATGCGGCAACCTTCATCAACCCCAAATCTTTTTGGCCCATTGCATTTCTGGGATTAGGTTATCTTCCTCTCCTTCTTGTCAATATTGGTTTTATCTGCTACTGGTTACTTCGCAAACGAAAGGTCGCACTTTTCTCGTTGGTAGCAATCTTAATCGGCTGGCCATTTCTGACCAAACATTGGAACATCCGTAAAGAAAACCCGCCAGCTCCACCTGAAACACGGACACTCCGCATGATGACCTTCAATGCCCATCTATTCAAAAAGGTCAACGATGAAAAAAAAAGCTTTAAGGCTGATGTAGTCCGTATTATTGATAGCATCTCACCGGACGTCATCTGCTTTCAAGAATACATCAGTAAAATCAAGGGAAAACACGTATTCTCTGAAGAGTTTAAGGATAAATTGGGGTATGACTATTTCTTTTTCGAACCTAGTTCCAAAAATGACTACGAAGCTTATGGCATGGCTGTTTTATCACGTTTTCCCATTTACGATTCGGGCACTATTCGTGACAACGACTATGGCATCAATAGAATATGTTATGTGGACATCAAAAAGCAGGATACATTAATTCGCATTTATAATATCCATTTACGCTCGTTTGCCCTCCAGAATGAAGATAAGGAGTTTATCCAAAACCTATCCAATAAGAATGAAGACGACAATACTGCAACACGTCGGCTGAGCCGAAAATTAAAAAATGCTTTTGAACTGCGCAGTGAACAGGCGCATTCGCTAAAGAAGCATATGAATGACTGTCAATATCCTTATGTCGCCGTTGGTGATTTTAATGATACACCGATGAGTTATTCGGTTAATTTAATTGGAGGCGGTATGTATAACGCCTTTAAAGAAAAAGGAAATGGGTGGGGCGTAACCCATCATGCTCTTTTGCCAATTTTTCAAATTGACTATATCTTTGCCAGCCCCCAATTTCAGGTCATGAATTATCAGGTCGTTAAACAAAAACTATCCGATCACTATCCGGTATGGGCAGATCTTCGACTTAAACCTTAGGCATCTGATACCCCAAAGTTTTGAGCCCTATTTCAATAAATTTATCTCTTCTGTTTTTTATCTTATAATAGGCTTCGCGACCGAAATAATACCGCCCCACCAGCGCTTCAATATCAGATTGAATTAAATCATGTAGATTTTTTGCCTCATCCGAATTGACCGAAATCCGTTTCTGCGCATTGAGAAATGATATAAATAAATTAAATTCGGTGGCCGGCAGATGGTAACCGCTAATAAAGTTTTCAATAGAATATGCTGGGAGGTGTTTGGTGAAACGATCATATACAAATTCCTCAATCGCATTGGAATGAAAGATTTCACGGTATTTAGCACTTGTTTCATTGGTGTCAATCGGGATGTTCACATCTGGCAAAATTCCACCGCCACCAAATACAAGCTTTCCCTTGCTTGTTGTAAACATTTCCTTTTGACTAAATTCGGTATCTAGTGTCCAAAGGTCAAATCCGGTCATATATTTTGCTGCATCAAAATTTGCCCGGCTATATTTGCGTTGGATACATCTTCCAAGAGGCGTATAATAACGTGCTACTGTCAAATTCACGGCAGAGCCATCGGAAAAATCAAACTGTTCCTGAACCAGGCCTTTTCCATACGACCGTCTTCCGACGACGATAGCCCGATCTAAATCCTGCAATGCGCCACTCAGGATCTCGCTCGCGGATGCCGTACTTTCATTGATCAGGACCACAACGCGACCGTCACCAAATTCCCCGGGCTTCTCCGAATAGTAGTCCTGACGTAATTCATTGGCTCCTTCGGTATACATCAACAACCTTTTTTCTTTAAAAAACTGTCCTGCTAGTTCTATCGCCGTATGCACAAAGCCACCGCCATTATTCCGTAAATCCAAGATAAGGTCCTGGGCACCACTTTTGCGTAGGTCGATTAACGATTGTTTAAACTCATCTGCGGTCTTATGTCCAAAACGTCGAATCTTGATATAAGCAGTCTTAGGCGCAATCATATAGGAAGCGTCCAAACTAGATACGCTCACCTGATCACGAATGACCTTCAATGGATTAACGAACGTCTGTCCGTTGCGTTGAATCGAAATAAATACGGCGGTCCCCTTCTTTCCACGGATCAATTTTTCGATTTCCGCCTCCGGCACCTTTTTTCCGGCAACATCTTTACTTCCAATTTTTAGAATACGATCACCAATCCTCATCCCACTTTTTTCAGCAGGCCCAGCAGAGACCATCCCCACTACAAGTAGTGTATCCTTCAAACGAAAATACTCTACACCTATCCCATCGAAGGAACCTTCAAGGGTTTCCTGTTTGGCAAGCACTTGATTGGGGCGTAAAAAGGTAGAAAAAGGATCAAGGCGGGAAACGACATGTTCAATCGCTTCATCTTGCACCGTGTCTACACTGATATTGTCTACGTAATTTTCTGAGATTAACTGGATCAGGTATTGTAATTTGTCTGAATTGCCATTGGAACTTAAACTGGAAAAAGTTCTTTTCTGGTTACTTCCCTGTTCTTCGGCATAATTTTGTCCCAACAGCAAGCCGAGAAGCAATACCGCAGCGTATGTGGCAGCTACAAAAATATTTCGCTTAATACTCTTTTGCATAGGAAAAAACCAGCGTTTATAAACAGATAACATGAGCCTGCATACTCCTGTTGTTACAGCTCAAAAGTAACAAGTTTATTCGGTTTAATCTGTAAACAGCCGTATAATTTTACATTAAAAACAAAAAATTGTCGCTGATTGTCCATCTTTAAAAATTGCGGCTATTCCTATTGTCAGAAAACATGAAATAGCATGCAGTAAACTTGCAAATAAGCACAAATTTATCTTAGTTTGAACTTGGAAAGGAATTTAAAATATGCATGAAATCGAACCCTACTACAACTGGCGCGACTATTACATCGCTGCAGAAGACGAACAATCACCATTCTATGGCACGGTTTATAGCGAATTCGATTTCGACAAACAGGTCTATAACTTTTTGCTACATCCACAATGGGATGAATTTGGTTCGCTCACACTATATTTAAAGGTTTTGTTTGTCGACTATGAAAAACAATACTGCATTATCGAATTGATCGGTGAATGGAATGATGCCCTATACAATGACATCATGTTACTGAAAAGAGAACTTATCGATGTTATGATCAGTCAGGGCATAAAATATTTTATTCTCATTGGGGAGAATGTATTGAATTTTCATACTTCGGATGATTCTTATTATGAGGAATGGTTCCAGGATATTGACGATGGCTGGATTGCAGGAGTGGGCTTTCGCGAACATGTCATCGAAGAATTTCAACAACAGAACATCGACTATTACATCAACTTCGGCGGCGTACTCAATGAACTACACTGGCGTGCATTGAAACCAAAGCAAGTATTTCATCATGTGAACGAATCCTTGACAAAGCGCCTGGGCTTTTGATAAGATCCCGGTCATACGGAAAGATGGCTTTAGCAACTGCTCCTATTTTTTAATTTTTACCTCTTAATTTTATCTTTTTACTGTATTATCCATTAACTTTGTGACTGATGTGTTGTGTGTCATGCACTCACACGGATTAATTTTACGTTTTATCTTATACAAAACAATATGTCATTCAGAATTGAAAAAGATACAATGGGTGAAGTTCAAGTACCTGCAGATAAATACTGGGGTGCCCAAACAGAACGTTCACGCAACAACTTCAAAATCGGACCGGCAGCTTCAATGCCACATGAGATCGTTGCAGGCTTTGCTTACTTGAAAAAAGCAGCAGCTTATGCCAACCACGAGTTAGGAGTATTACCTATTGAAAAGCGTGATGCTATAGCTGCTGTATGCGATGAGATTCTGGCAGGCAAACTAGATGACCAATTCCCACTGGTGATTTGGCAAACGGGGTCAGGTACACAATCGAACATGAACGTGAATGAAGTGGTGGCAAACCGCGCCCAAGTATTAGCTGGATATAAAATTGGCGAAGGAGAACCTGTGTTAAAAGCAAATGATGATGTCAACAAATCACAATCATCAAATGATACTTTCCCTACCGGAATGCATATTGCCGCTTATAAAGCTGTTGCCGAAATCACTATTCCAGGTGTGGAAAAACTACGTGATACACTGGCGAAAAAAGCAGCGGAGTTTAAAAATGTCGTCAAAATCGGCCGTACTCACTTAATGGATGCCACGCCGTTGACATTAGGTCAAGAAATTTCTGGTTATGTAGCACAACTAAATCATGGTTTAAAAGCCTTAAGAAATACGCTTTCACACCTATCCGAGCTGGCACTCGGTGGCACCGCTGTGGGAACTGGCTTAAATACCCCAAATGGCTATGATGTTGTTGTAGCAAAATACATCGCTGAATTTACAGGTCTACCATTTGTTACTGCGGAGAACAAATTTGAAGCTTTAGCTGCTCACGATGCTATTGTTGAAACACATGGCGCGTTGAAACAATTGGCAGTTTCATTGAATAAAATTGCGAATGACATCCGGATGTTGGCTTCAGGGCCACGTTCAGGTATCGGTGAAATCCTTATCCCAGAGAACGAACCAGGCTCATCTATTATGCCAGGTAAAGTGAATCCAACACAGTGCGAGGCTTTAACAATGGTTGCTGCCCAGGTCATGGGGAACGATGTTGCCATCACAATTGGTGGAACACAAGGACATTATGAATTGAATGTATTCAAACCATTAATGGCCGCTAACTTCTTGCAATCTGCACGTTTATTGGGGGATGCCTGTGTTTCTTTTGAAGAGCACTGTGCCGCTGGTATCGAACCAAATTACAAACGTATCAAAGAACTGGTAGACAACTCATTAATGTTGGTAACAGCATTAAACACTAAAATTGGCTATTATAAAGCTGCGGAAATTGCTCAAACGGCACATAAAAATGGTACTACACTTAAAGAAGAGGCAGTACGTTTGGGTTATGTGACGCCGGAAGATTTTGATGCTTGGGTAAAACCTGAAGAAATGGTTGGAAGTTTAAAATAAGCTGTGGCTATAATTTCAATAAAAAATATATCATCAAAAACATACCTATCGGCCTTTGCCATAGGTATGTTTTTCTTTTTCACTGCATGCAAATTCAATTCGGATATGCAAAGTGAAGGAGCTTCATTTTTACAAGGCGAATGGGTACAGGACAGTATTCCGGGACAAGGCCAGATGCTGCAATACACATTGACCGAGTTTAAATTTACCTGTGATTCTGTTTATGCTACAATGCATGTAAATAACAAAGTACAGACGATCCCGGACAGTTGCTATAAAAATGGAGCCTGGACAGAACATGCCAAAGGTATTTATGTCCTACGTGGTGATTCAATTATTGTAGATGGCATTTATACCAAAGAAAATGGCAAACAAAAGATTTCAGGATGCTATCGTTCGGGTCAATACATCCCACGTTTTAAAGTAGTCCACCATTCCGCAGATTCTGTGGTACTGGAAAGCAGATTTGATCAACGCCCTATTATCCTCAGAAAGACTAAGGATATCACCTGCGTACCAAAGAAGCGATATTAGAATTGAGATTTGGGACCTTCAAGCCTTTGGCGGATTACACCGCTCTTATCTTGATCGCTTGGTTCGTGTAAAGGGATTATTGCATCGACCCGTAAATCAACATGCAATAACCCGTTTTTTATTTTTATTTTTGCCTATCAACTTCCAACCACCCATATGAATAAAGGAATAATTGCCTTAGCTTTTGGAGGACTTGCCATCGGAATGACGGAATTCACGATGATGGGAATCCTACCGGATATCGCTAAAGACTTGCAGATCGAAATCCCTACTGCGGCCCACCTAATTGCCTTGTATGCACTCGGCGTTGTCGTGGGGGCACCCACATTAGTCTTATTTACGGGTAAATATCCTCCAAAAAAGGTTTTACTCTTTTTAATGTTGCTGTTTTTTATTTTCAACGGCTTATTCAGCATCGCACCGGGACAATTTCTGATCAGTCTTTCGCGTTTTATGGCCGGACTTCCACACGGCGCATTTTTTGGTGTAGGGTCTGTTGTTGCAGCCAAACTCGCACCCAAAGGAAAAGAAGCCCAGGCTATTTCAATAATGTTTACAGGTATGACTATCGCCAACCTGGCGGGGGTTCCTTTAGGTACCTATCTTGGTCATCACTATTCCTGGCGGCTGACCTACGGAATTATCAGCCTATTGGGCCTGATTACTTTCTCCGCAATATATGCCTGGATGCCTAAAATTGAAGCTTCTAAAGGGAATAATATATTCAATCAACTGAATTTTTTCAATAAAAAAATTGCCTGGTTGTTAATGGCAATCATTGCTATCGGCACCGGTGGATTATTTGCCTGGATCAGCTATATTGCTCCTCTGGCAACCAAAGTTTCTGGCGTTCCAGCTGACCGTGTTCCGCTTATTATGATCTTGATTGGGGTAGGTATGTTTTTTGGCAATCTGATTGGCGGAAAACTGGCCGATACCATTTCGCCAACAAAAGCAGCAATTGCAAGCTTTTCTGCCATGGCACTATGTTTGGTCATGGTTTATTTTGTTTCACCTCTGGGCTGGACAGCTTATCCGCTGGCTTTCATTACCGGTTTGGTATCTTTCGCTATCGGTTCTCCAACACAACTCATGTTAATCCGAGCCTCAAAAGAAGCCGCTACACTGGCTGCTGCAGGTGGGCAAGCTGCATTTAACCTTGGTAATACACTTGGCGCTTTTTTAGGCGGTATTCCCATTACCTTGGGATTGGCTTATAATACGCCATCTCTCGTAGGTGTAGGTATGGCAAGTATTGGTGCATTATTAACCTTACTGTATCTTAAAGTCTATGACAATAAAAGTTAATAGCTAAAAAACGAATTAAATGGCCCGAAGTAGTTACATCAGCGTATTGCGTATCATTGCGATCTTTCTAGTCATCCTGATCCACTCTTCTTCGGGTTATTTAAATAGCAATGATTTCGATGCTTTCGATTGGAATTATGCCAATTGGATCAACAGCTTCTCCCGTTTTGCCGTTCCCCTTTTTGTGATCATCTCGGGCGCGTTGCTTTTGCAAAAAGATGAGGACACCGGTATATTCTACAAGAAGCGTCTGCTCAAAATCATTCCACCTTTTGCCTTTTGGACGGTTGTCTACCTGGTCTATTACTTTATTCGGTACATCGATTTCGAGTACATCGGTTTTCCACAAGTTATTAACATTGTGTTAATTCGCTTAAAATCAGGAAGCAACGCACACCTATGGTACCTATACATGCTTATTGGGCTCTATCTGGCTATACCTTTCTTGCGAAAAATGATCCGGAATTGTTCGAAAAAAGAGATCGAAATATTTCTATTTTTATGGTTTACTTCGCTATTTTTCAACAACAAATGGTTTAATGTTTATCTTCCAAACTTTGATCTAACATTCTTTTACGGGTACATAGGTTATCTCGTATTGGGTCATTATCTATCCAATTATCAACTCACTTGGCCAAGGTGGTCTAGCCTACTATTCTTTATGTGTAGCTGCCTTATCACAGGTTGGGGGACCTATTATCTTAGTCTTGAAAAAGGAGAGTTTGATCCCACCTTGTATAATTATCTGTCACCTAATATTGCCTTGAGCGCAGGTTGTTTGTTTGTATTTATTCAATGTCTAAAATTCCCAGAACGAATGAGTGCATTCTGGGAATTTATTGATATCCATAGTTTTGGAATCTATTTATGTCATATTCTATTACTGAACTATATACATCCACTGATTCCCTTCGCTACACTATGGAAAATACCGATAGCGGCTATCCTCACCTTAGTAATCAGTGCCCTACTGACCTATTGTTTACGCAAGATCCCCTGGGGGAAATATGTCAGTGGTTAGTTCAATTTGATCCAGCACTTATTTTTCGCCCTCGACCTTATTATAGACATACAGATGTGCATTAGGGCCTTCGATCTCTTTCCCTTCCTGATCCAGTCCGATCAATCTATTTTCACCAACTTTCAATTTCATGTTGGTTTCTTTGCCAGTCAAATGTACAACCGAACCGTTGTCATGCCACATCACTTTACCTGAATCTTCTACTTTTGTATTCTTATTGATATATTCACTGACAATAGAAAAAGTATTATCATTTTTTAAGGTGATATTCGTTTTGATACCTTCACAATCCGCGCAAGGAATTGTTGCTTCGTATTTACCGGACCAATCTAATGAATTGTGGGAATTATGAACTGTGTCTGCTGCAATTGTTGCATGATCAGATGAATCTGACTCGACCACCTGTTGATTTTCCTTTTTTGTTTGATTACAGGCACTCAAGGAAAGCGCTGCTAGGCAAATAAATAATACTGATGATTTCATATTTGTGCTATTTGAGTTCAATGTACCCAATAACAAGCAATTTCGACGCCAAGAAAATGCTATCCAATTCCAAAAAACTGCGCCCTCCAGCTAAACAGAAATAAAAATTGAAAAAGCTACTTTGTATGGAATAATTAAAAATAAACGTATAGCTATTATCCAATATGATATAAAAAGGACCATCCAATCTTGGACGGTCCTTTTTATGATATACTGTACAACAATAAGTACTATAAACTGATTTATTTATAGCACAATTTGCCGACAGGAATTGCAGATCTTATTTTTCAGGCTAGAATGGCAAATCATCATCATCTGATGAACCCGACAAATCTACAGGAGCAGGCATATCAGCATAACCCGGAGCAGATGGTGCTGGAGCAGCATTACCTAATTTTGTTACACGCCATGCAACCAATGAATTGAAATATGTAGTGACGCCATCTTTATTTGTCCAAGGACGACCACGAAGATTAAAAGATACCTCTACCTCTTCGCCAATAGCTAGGTTGTCAAAAATTGAAGTTCTGTCTTGTGTTGACTCAAAACGGATATACTCAACAAATTGTGGGTTTTCGGCATAAGCTACAATCATATCACGTTTTTTGAATGATTCTGTCACTTGTTGTGTCGCTCCTATCTCGTGTACTTTTCCTCTAATTTCCATAATCAAAAAAATAAATATTAAAGCGTAAAAT
>JAQZAZ010000219.1 GCA_029239355.1 Sphingobacterium sp. | reverse complement strand
GATGCGAAGCTAATTCTAATGTCCAATACATATAAAAACAATTTAAGTTCTCTATTTTCGCAAAACTATCATTTAATTTAACTTAAACAAGTAAATCAATTGTTATTTTTGTGTCAATAATATAAGTGTTTGATTTATAATGAAATAATATTTTTAAATATTCTCAAAGTCACTCCCTTTTTCATTTAGGGCACTTAGCCGGGGCGACACGGATTTGATATCAGCATTCGGATAATCGTTTTCAATCAGGCCATCGCGCATGCGTACAATACGATGGGCATGGAGTGCAATATCTTCTTCGTGTGTGACCAAGATGATTGTGTTTCCTTTGGAGTGAATCTCTTCGAGCAGGCCCATGATTTCAATGGAGGTCTTTGTATCCAGATTTCCCGTTGGCTCATCGGCCAATATAATAGACGGATCATTGATTAATGCTCTGGCAACAGCCACCCGTTGCCGTTGCCCACCTGACAGTTCATTGGGTCTGTGATCCATGCGGTGCCCTAGTCCAACACTTTCTAATGCATTGGTCGCTTTTTCCTCGCGTTTAGCCTTATTGTATCCAGCATAGATCAGCGGCAGGGCCACGTTCTCCAATGCTGTACTTCTGGGGAGTAAATTGAAAGTTTGAAATACAAAGCCGATCTCTTTATTTCTCACTTCAGCAAGCTCATCCTCAGACATGTCACTTACATTAATCCCATTAAGGATGTATTCACCCCTACTGGGGGTATCCAGGCAACCCAAAATATTCATTAATGTGGATTTTCCGGATCCCGAAGGTCCCATAAGCGCTACAAATTCTCCTTTGTGAATATTGAGTGTAACCGAACTGAGGGCGTGGATTGTTTCCGAGCCTATTTGGTATTCGCGTGCAATATCCTTGATTTCGATTAATATCTTTCCTGACATATTTTTTGGACGTTCTCTGGATGATGAAAATACGATTTATTCTTCATAATCCAATAGGAATGCATTTTGTCGTAGACGATTTTCTCCAACTCTTCCGCATTGTTGTTATCAAAGTTTTTTGTTTCAATGGGTGCAAAAACATGAACTTTGACAATTCCTGGATGAGATCCTCTTTTTGCACCATCATCGAAAAAGATATCCCATGCGTTCTCAATAATAATAGGAACTACTGGTACATCGTTTTGGACAGCAATACGGAAAGCTCCAGACTTAAAGGTGTGTATCTGAGGAGGAAATCCGTCATCGATTTTTCCTTCCGGAAAAATGACGACACTGCGACCATTTTGGACAAGCTCGTTGGCCCGTTTAAAAGCCTTAAATGAAGATACTTTACTTCTCCGTGTGACAGGAATGTCTATGGTCTTGAAAAATATACGGGTTACGGGGTTTTTAAGAAGAGAGGCCTTCCCTATAAATGAAAACGGGACAGGACATAAGTAGGTTAGCGCCGTGATATCAAGCACTGAAGTATGATTGGGACAGAGCACCATCGGTTTGTTCCAATTCATTTTCGATTCATACGTGACCTTAAAAAATACACCCGCCAGCGCCGATCCACCAATCGATACCCAACGCCTCATACGTGCGATTCGAGCATAGTTTTTTTCTGGATGCAAAGCCAAGAAATAGATATAGGGGAATAATACAATGAAAACAAGTAGAACGCTAATAAAATACCAATAACGATGGAGTTTTTTGAGCAATGGGACCATACAATTCAACTAATTTTGACCTAAAGTAAAAAAAGAAAATGGATAATTAATTATCCATTTTCTTTTTTAGTCTATTGTAAAGCCATATTTCTGGTAAATCTGTTTGGCTGTGGGAGAGTCCATAAATTTCAGGAAATCATCTGCGGCCTGGGAATGCGGGGCATTTTTTAGTTTTGCGGCTACGTAAGTTGCAGTAGTATTTTGTACGTCAGGAATCGCAATACTTTCTATCGGATGACCGATGAGTTTCTGATAAACGACCTCAGATGTCCATACGGGAGCTACGTCAGCTTGACGATAAAGGATACGCATTGGACTTTCGCGGTGATGTATTTTTGTTAAATAGGTACTCCCGTCCTTTACCTTGTTTACCATAATTTTTTCGACTAGTTGATCGCCGCCTGCTTTTTTATAAGATGCCTTAATCTGTTCTCCTATTCCTTCCCATTGAGGGTTGGGCATGCTAATACGCACATTGGCTTTTCCTAGGTCATTCAAGGTTTTAATATTTGCTGGGTTACCCTGCGGTATCATTAAACAAATATTGTTGTAACAATAGGTTTGGGTATGGCTGAAATAATCGGCCATTTCACTGATGGCCCGCTTGCTGGCTGTGTAGATATCTGGTTTATGTGTAATGCGTAAATTACCGATCGTAATTGAACCGCCTTTAATCTGTTTTGCCAGAATTCCCGGAGGTAATGTTTCTACAAAAATACGTTCATATTGCGGATATTCCTTTTTAAAAGAAGCCAGTAAATCATCTACGACCATAAACTGATTGCCAGCAAAGAAAATGGTTAGCTGCGGATTTTCAATATCGCCGTATAGATCTGGAATATTGTCTATCCCCGGAACTGTAAAATTCAATGCTGATGCTGGTGGATTGTTCCAAGGGGGATCAAAACGATGATCCTGTGCTTTAGTTTTGGGGGCTGCAAAGCATGTCACAATCAGACTCAGTGTTATTAATTTTCTCATCATGTTATGGTTTAACAATGACCCAACCTTCGTTTGCCCTTAAGATCAATTCGCCATTTCCGCTGGGAACATAGCCGATAAAATCAAATAATTCTTCTTTTGCAATATGCTTCTCTTCTAATGTATTTAAGCATTGGGCAACAATAACCCCTTTTTCGATGAGACCCTGCAATGGCTTTTCATACTGGCTGTTCTTCTTTAGATAAGCTTCGGTACCTCCTGAAAAAGCGACCAGTTCAATTTGAAGATGCCCCTTCAACCGCGGATCTTTCAGAACATTGTTGATATTGCGAATGGCTTTCTCAATAATTTTGGGGTCATTGCTATCCAATTGGTAGATTGCTTTATACACTTTTTTCTTAGCAACAGCTCCTGTATATTGTTGATTGTCGCGTAGTAATTTGCTGCTTTGAGCTTTCGCTTGAATCGTTGTCATCGCGAATAGCATACAAGCAATTGTCAATTGTTTTTTCATCATATTAAAAATTATAAGGTCCATGTTTATGTTGTTCCGAACTAACGTTGTCTGCGTATGGGGGATAGGGACTATCCTTTGGCTTCTTTGCTAAATTTGGGTAATCAAGTTCTTTATTTGCTTTTTTTGGACGGTCGAAAGAGTTGATGTAGGCAGCAACATCATAGGCTTCATCGTCACTGAGTTGTGGTGCTTCATAACTTGCGCCCAAGGGCATATTTGCTTTAATAAAACGTGCGGCGGTAAGCAACCGGGCCATGCCGGCTCCATCGTTGTAGCTGTCTTTTCCCCAAAGTGGGGGATATAAATATCCCTTACCGGTAGGCTGTAGCATACCTTGTCCATCTTTTCCATGGCAGTTGGTGCATTTGCTTTCAAATACCAACTTACCGTGTTTCAGGTCTGCAGCACGATTTGGTATGTCCAATTTGACAAAGCCCTGCCCGGCTAACCGTCCTTTATTGAGTGTATTGATACTGATGTTTTTTATATAAGTTACAATCGCACGCATTTCTTTACTGTTTTCGGGTATAGCGCGACCGTTCATACTTCGTTCAAAACAGCCATTAATACGTTCTTCCAGTGATTCCACTTTGTTTTCCCGTCCGATATATGTCGGGAAAACATTGGTGAGTCCAACATATGGGGCAGCAAAAGCCTTTGTTCCACCATTGAGATGGCAACTGGTACAGGCTAATTTATTTCCAATTTTTAGTTCTCCATCGTAAAAATAGTCATACGTATTTTTGATCAGCTTCTCACCATAACTAGCCATTTCACCTTCAGGATTGTCTTCGAAAGAAACTGCTTTGAACTGTGATACATGTGTTATCAGTGAATCACTGGTTACAGCGGACGAATCTTTCGATCTCTCATTGTTTTCGTGCTTAAGTGGGAATACACAGAGTGTCGTACAAGTGATAAACAATGCGATAATGATCCAACTGAGCGCCTTTAGGTAATTTGTTAGTTTTTTGTATTCCATGACTCTAATTCGTTTGAACAAATCTACCAGCCTATTGACTGGGATTAAAACGAAGATTCTTTATGAGATATAACCAAATGTTATATCTTGAAATTTTGCCTTAGGCAGAACTGTAGGAATTGATTGGGCGTTCCAGCAAGGCCTCCATAAAGATGAGTGAAATAAAAATAGCGTTCAATGCATAAATGTGGGATATCGACGATAGCTAATTGATGCTGTAATACCTCCCGCTGTACCGTATGAATAGAAAGGAAGGCGAAGCTATGACGACGGGCCAGATAGCCCTTAATACTCTCGGTTGATGGCAGTATCATTTCGATCTGGATTTCAGATAAACTAATACCCCGGTCCTTTAACGCGTTTTCAATAATGGTACGCGTACCCGATCCCTGCTCACGAAGTACTAGAGGTAAACGCGTTATATCCGAAAGGATAGGCGATTTTAATTGCTTTAGTAAGGGGTTATCGCTATTGGTGACCAAGACAAGTTCGTCTTTCATAAAGGGGATATATTTTAAAGCCCGGTTGTCGGTGGAGCCTTCCGTGATCCCGAGATCTAATGTTTTGTCAATAAGCTGTTCTTCAATGCTTCGGCTATTGGATTGAAAAGATTGAATGCGGTTATTGGGGTACTGGGTTAGAAAATCTGCCAGAAGCGTCGGAAGTACATATTGCGATATGGTCGTACTGGCACCCAAAATAAGATTTCCCTTTCGTCCTGCTTGCAGTTGCTGTATTTCCTGCCCTGCTTGATTATAGAGATTGATAATCTGTTGGGCATATTTATAAAGAATTTGTCCTGATTCCGTCAGTTCAAGGTTATTACCCTTTCTTTCAAAAAGAGGGACCCCGAGTTTTTTTTCCAGTTCCTGGATATTTTTACTGACTGCGGGCTGTGAGATAAACAGTGCCGAGGCAGTCTTGGTAAAATTAAGATGCTGGGCTGCAGTATAAAATACGATAAGACGAAAATCGAAATCCATAAAAAGATAAAGGGTTATTTCTAAAATTTAAAAATAACCCTTTATCTAATGAAAAACTAAATTATTTACTTAGTTCTGCGTAATATTTATGAAATAAAGGAATTGTTGAGATACCCATCAGATAATTCTCGATGCCATATTTTTCGTTTGGAGAGTGCAGGTTGTCGCTGTCTAATCCAAATCCCAGCAGCACTGTCTTAAGTCCTAAGACTTCTTCAAATAAAGCAACAATTGGAATAGATCCTCCGCCACGGGTAGGGATTGGTTTAACACCGAATGCATCGTGTAATGCTTTCTCAGCAGCTTTATAGGCAACACTATCCGTTGGTGTAACTACAGGCTCACCGCCGTGATGTGGTTTTACTTGGACCTTAACATAATCGGGTGCAATACCTTCAAAATGTTTTTTGAATAGCTCCGTTATACGTTCTGAATTTTGGTTTGGTACAAGACGCATCGAAATTTTTGCATGTGCTTTAGAAGGTAGCACAGTTTTGGCACCTTCACCGATATATCCACCCCAGATACCATTAACCTCTAGGGTAGGACGGATTCCAGTACGTTCTAATGTTGTATATCCCTTTTCTCCCCATATGTTTTGAATACCTAGATCTGCTTTGTATTCTTCAACGTCAAAAGGAGCTTCATTCAACGCCTTACGTTCTTCAGCCGACAATTCAATGACATCGTCATAAAATCCAGGGATTGCGATATGATTATTTTCATCGTGCAGGGAAGCGATGAGTTTTGCAAGAATCGTGGCTGGATTTGCAACAGCTCCACCATATACACCTGAGTGCAGATCCCGGTTTGGTCCAGTAACTTCAACCTCTACATAAGAAAGTCCACGGAGACCTGTCTCCAAAGAAGGTTGTGCCATACTGATCATAGAAGTATCTGAAATCACGATCACATCGGCTTTAAGTCTTGCCGTATTTTCCTTGACAAAAGTACCTAAGTTGACAGAGCCAACTTCCTCTTCACCCTCGATCATGAATTTGATGTTACATGCCAAAGCATTGTTTTGCATCATATATTCGAAAGCTTTCACATGCATATAGAACTGTCCCTTGTCATCAGCAGAGCCGCGGGCATATATTTTACCATCGCGGATAGTCGGTTCAAAAGGAGGGGTATCCCATAATTCATAGGGATCAGCCGGCTGGACGTCGTAGTGACCATAAGTCAATACAGTAGGCAATGAAGGGTCAATGATTTTTTCACCATAAACAATTGGATTACCAGCAGTGGCACAAACTTCTACGTTGTCGGCCCCTGCATCACGCAGTTTTTGAGCGACAAATTCAGCTGTCTTCTGTACGTCGCCCTTAAATTTAGGATCAGCACTAACCGAAGGTAAACGCAATAAATCAAACAACTCATCTAAAAAACGTTGCTTGTTTGCTTCTACATATTCTTTAATGTTTTGCATATTGTTTGTATTTGAA
>JAQZAZ010000042.1 GCA_029239355.1 Sphingobacterium sp. | reverse complement strand
GGACAACTTTTAAAGTTAAGAGTATATGGATTGTGCAAACAATCCATTTTTTTTAATGTTTAACTTTAAAAAATATTAGGGAATAAAAATATTGAATAAACGACAATACAACAACCCAACATAAATATACAAAACCATGCCTTTGCAATTCAACACGGTTAAACTATTTGCAGGTTCTGGCACTACAGAACTGGCTGAAAAAATCGCACAATCTTACGGGAAACCTCTAGGAGACAAAACATTATCGCGTTTTAGCGACGGTGAAATTCAACCATTCTACAACGAATCTGTACGTGGAGCCGATGTATTTATCATCCAATCTACCAACCAACCTACCGACAATCTTTTTGAATTATTGTTGATGACAGATGCTGCAAAGAGAGCCTCAGCGCACTACATTACAGCGGTTGTCCCCTATTTCGGTTTCGCAAGACAAGATCGAAAAGATAAACCAAGAGTTGCCATTGGCGCAAAAATGATTGCCAATCTGTTGACAGCAGCTGGAATTCACCGCATCATGACAATGGATTTACATGCCGCACAGATCCAAGGTTTCTTTGATATCCCTGTTGATCACCTCGATGGCTCCATTATTTTTGTTCCCTACATCAAATCCCTAAAACTCCCTAACTTGACAATTGCATCACCTGATATGGGTGGGTCATACAGAGCGCGTACTTTTGCTAAATTCTTCAATGCAGAAGTTATCATCTGTGACAAACGCCGTAAACGTGCAAATGAAATTGAGTCAATGTCTATCATTGGTGATGTAACGGATCAAGATGTTGTATTAATAGACGATATCTGTGATACAGCCGGCACACTTTCAAAAGCTGCAGCGTTGATCATGGAAAATGGCGCGAGATCCGTAAGAGCGGTGTGTACACATGCGGTATTATCGGGCAAAGCTTATGAAACAATTGAAAATTCAGTATTGTCAGAAATGATTGTGACAGATACCATTCAATTGGATCCAGAAAAAGCAAAACAATCGACAAAAATCAAAGTGTTATCTACAGCTGATTTGTTTGCAAAAGCAATCACAAGCGTAAATCAACATACCTCCATTTCTGATTTATTTGACGTAGAATAGTCTTTTTAGTATAGCGTATTGAGATATTAGTATTTAGACTCTGGTATAGTAAGCCTTCGGCTGCAATACCAGAGTCTTTTTTAGTATAAAGATATTAGTATTGAGTATTGAGATTCAGGTACAGTAAGCAGGCGGACGAACAGTTTACCACCTATGCCTTCACAGATTATTCTTCCTTAACACAGGTATTCAAGCACAACTGTGGTTATATTCAACAGATCTCCTTCAAGTCAGCAATCGAAAAAATAGCATCAGGGATCTTAGTCCCTCAATATCAGTAGCTATTTTTTTGATAATACCAAAAATTAAACTATCTTTGCACCTCAAAATTTATAAAAAATTAAAAGATGAAATCAATTGCTATTAGCGGTTCTGTAAGACAGAACGTAGGGAAAAGAGATGCTAAAGAGTTACGTTACCAAGGTTTAGTACCAGCAGTACTTTACGGAGGTAAAGAACAAACTGCTCTTGCTGTATCCGCAGCTGATTTGAAACCAGTTCTTTACACTGCTGACGTTATTATCGTAGAATTAAACGTTGACGGTCAAACAAAAAGAGCTATCGTTCAAGACGCACAATTCCACCCATTGACTGACCTAGTTACTCACGTTGACTTTTTAGAATTATTTGATGACAAAGAAGTGTCATTGAATATTCCTATCAAATTAACAGGAACATCTCCAGGTGTTAAAATGGGGGGTAAATTAGTTCAAAAATTACGCAATTTACGCGTAAAAGCATTACCTGCTAACTTGCCACAAGAAATTGAAGTACCAATGGAATCTTTAGAAGTTGGTAAATCATACCGTGTAGCTCAAGTTCAATTGGACAACGCAAAAGTATTAAACAATGCTGACGATACAATCGTATCCGTTATCATGTCCCGTGCATTGCGTCAAGCTGAACAAGAAGCAGCTAAAGCAGCTAAAGGTGGTAAAAAATAATCTGAACAAGATTATTCATTAAATTAATTTGCTCTTTAATGGCAATGAAGCTATCATGAGCAACTATTCATCCATTCGTTGAGCTTACTCAAGCTCATGATGGTTCTATACTACAGAAAGCACCGAAATTCGGTGCTTTTTTGTTTATTAAATTTTTATTTTTGCGTCATGAATTATCTTATCGTTGGATTGGGAAATATCGGTAGTGAATATGCCGATACACGGCACAATATTGGTTTTATGGTTGCCGACGAGCTCGTTAAACAAGCTGGCGCTAGTTTCTCCCTGTTAAAATTAGCCTATTATAGCGAATTTAAACAAAGAGGGCATAACGTAACCGTCATCAAGCCGACCACCTATATGAACCTCAGTGGTAAAGCAGTCAATTATTATATGCAGCAATGTAAAGTGCCGATTCAGAATGTCTTAGTTATCGTGGATGACCTGGCGATTCCATTTGGTTCGCTCCGGATGAAACCCAAGGGAAGCAGCGCCGGTCACAATGGACTGAAATCCATTGAACAGCTTTGTGGCGGACAGGTATATCCGCGTTTACGTTTCGGCATTGGCGATAACTATCCCAAAGGCAGACAGGTGGACTACGTCCTTGGTCCCTTTGACAAAGAAGAACAAGCAGAACTTCCTGCTTTAATTGATCATTCTGTCAAAATGATTCAAAGTTTTGTCAATATCGGCATCGAGTTGACCATGACCAATCTAAATACAAAATAACAGGGACTTTGGTCCCTGTTATTTTATTACATCTGAAGATAATCGTTATTACCCTTTATCTCTTAGGGCCGCAGCACGTTTTCTTTCGGCATCAAGCTCTGTTTTGATTATTTTCTTTATCTTTCCATCCAGTGGTTCCCTCTCTCCCTTCCTGTCATTCAATTCTCCCGCTTTTTTCTTTGTTGTTATGAGAATAACACCATTCGACCCCGCTGTACCATAAAGAGTTGTTGCACTTTGATTTTTAAGAACTTCGATGGACGCAATATCTTCGGATTTCAGATCATTGCGGTCTTTAGACTGCACCTGACCATCAACAACAAACAACGGCTTTTCTTTTCCCGATAGACCACGGATCCGGACGCCATTAATATTCCTTGGATTTCCCTCTACCTTCGTGTATGTTGCCGTTTGTGCCACAAATTTCGCAGTTTTCCCTCGGCTATCACTTTGCGCAGCTTTTCCCTCAAAGGTTATCGTTTTAGGATCATTTCCCTTATCACCCTTTTTATACCCCACTACCGTAATTACCCGCTCATCTGGCTTATCTTCTGATTTGAGGTTGTGAGATACTTTATCCGGATTATCTCTTGCCCACTTTTTTGTGGTCACTTCAATGACACCATTTTTACCCTCTTCACCATATTTTGTCCGAGCAGAGCCATCCTTGATAACATGAATACGCTCAATATTATTTTGATCCATATCTCTCATCTCCTCTGAACTTATCCGTGTTCCATCAACTACATATAGAATATTAGCAGGATACTTGATCACCGCGGCCTTTGCTTTACCAACGGAGTCCTGTCTGACAAAGAGGCCTGTCACTTTTCCTTGAAGTTTGCCAGTACTACTTCCCGTTTTGGTAGTGATCAACAAGACACCATTTTCCCCCTTCTCACCATATATGGCTGTAGCAGATTTATCTTTTAATACTGATATTGATTCAATCTGCTCTGGAGCAATTGCATCTAGTTGTTTTTTACTAATAACTTCACCATCCACTACAAACAGCGGATTGCCAGTCGCATCAGAGGCGCCTTTGATTTTCAAAGAACCAATCTGACCGCTCAATACGGTAGTCCCCTTCGACCGACGACTTGTATCTATCTTAATCGTATCCGTACCGTAGGCTTCCTTGAGTACTTTTCCCGCTTCGCCAACCATCTTCACTGACAACGTGGAATCCTGCTGTTGATCGTCCAATTTAAGAAGCGTAGTTTCATTAGCCTTTTCAACAACTCCCTCTATGCTTCCCTCCGCTCTGCTCACTGTGAATGCAGCACCCGTTAGTAATAATATAGGCAAAAGGAAGGCATATTTACTCAGTTCTATCTTGGATGACCTTTTCTTATTCATCATCATAATGCGACGTTTTAATAGTTTAAAATTAAATTGATTGCTCAACCCTATTGAAGTGCCCTTTTTGGACACATTCAATAGGCTATATTGGTACGTCTGTTTGTCAATTCCTTTATTGAGCACCTGTTGATCAGTCAGAAACTCTAAATTTTGGCGAATGGCCCTGCGCATGAACCAGACGAAAGGATTGTACCAACAGCACACCAATATGATTTCAAACAATAAAATATCCAAGCTGTGAAGGCCTTTCACATGAATATCCTCATGCTTAAAAATATCTTTAAGTTCAGCATCCACATGCTGCTCCTTATTCACATAAATTTTATTCAAAAACGAAAATGGCACTATAGGAATAAACACATTCCGAAAAAAATACGTCTTCCATCGATCGGCTTTAGAATGCATGTGAATCCTTAACAGGCTGAATAACTGGAAAAGAAACTTCAACAATAGAAACGCCACACCTAACATAAAAACGAGCTCTACCAATCCACCCAACGTCAGCCCTTCCTGCACATCCTGCTCCTCCATATAAAATGAAATCTCCTCACCCACCAGCCCCATGTTCAATCCGCGCTGTACAAACAGCGATTTTAAATCCAAAAACGGATATATAAAAGCAAATAATCCACCTATTAAAAAGTATGCTCTATTCAATGAATAGAAAGTTAAGCCTTTCAATAGCCCAACATAACCCAAGTAGATGATGCTCAACAGCAGATTGACTTGTATGATATAGGTCAGCAGATTATCCATCGTATTAAGATTTGTTATTTTTAATCATATCCATGATCTCCTTGAGCTCGTCCTCGGTTAGCTTTTCCTCTTTCACGAAAAAAGAAACCATCTCTTTATAAGAATTTTTGAAATAATCACCTACAAAAGAGTTCATAAACTTCGCTTTATAATCCTGCTCACTAACCATAGGTTCGTAACGTTTCGCGTTGGCGTAACGGACAGCTTTCACAAAGTCCTTGCGCTCCAGATTCTTTACCGTTGATGCCAAGGTTGTATAAGGCATTTTTTCACCTTTGATATTATCCAGAATTTCTTTGATAAAACCTCCATTTAGGCTCCAGATAGATTGCATTGCCTGCTCTTCTTGCGCTGTTAACTTTTCCATGTATTAATCTTTCTTTACTAATCTTTCTTTACTAATCTTTCACTAATCTACGAATAATTCGTAAATACCCGAAATTATTTTACAATTATATCATGAGATTAGCTTACACATCGTATAAAACCACTATTTTCTGTAACATTACAATATGCATCATTTTTAGACGCATTTAAAATCATCTGCTACGAATATGAGTTGACTGGCCGAAAATTTGTTATACCCTATTTTTTATTTTAACTTTCCTGCAATATATAATTTCCTACCATTGACCAGATCAAGATATGCGGAGTTAAAACATTCGATCTGTGCGCGGTATGAACAAAATTAAACAGGAGTAACTCAAAACAAATACAATAATAATAAATGGCAAAAAGCATCAAAGCGATCAAATGTCCTCATTGCGGCAGTATAAAAGTCAGTACAATCCGACCTGATTACTATAAATGTGACAGTTGTGGAACTGAGTTTTTTTTAGATAGTGACGACATCAACATCAATCACAATTACAATTATCCGCGCAACAATCCAGAGCAGTATAAAGCTGTACGGATTGTACTATTTGCCGTTGTGGGCTTTATTGCACTCATGTTCATTATTGGTGTATTGAGTTCTATATTCTCTAAAAAATCAGCACCGAATTATTCGACTTATAGCTCATCCAACACTGCAGACAAAAAAGAAGAAGCCGAACCGCTGGAGTGGAATTATGCAAGCAATATTTTATTTCTGGACAAAGATAATACTCCACACGTCGTCGTCGTGGGCAATGTCGGAACTTTCAGGAAGCGATTTGACGAAGGCAAAGATAATAAAGTGTATATCGGATTATTTGACCCCAAAACTGGCAAAAAGGAATGGGTAAAGCAGCTGATGGAAACTCCTGTCGAGTTATCAAGTAGCGATGTTAAATTACAGGTATTTGAAGACCAAAACCTTTACATCATCGTCAAATCCAAGTATATCTATCAATTGGACAGAAATAGCCTAACCTACAAAAGTGTTCTTGAAAATTATGTCAAAGATGCACCGTCACTCAGCACCGGTATTGCTAAAGTGGAATTCAAATACGAAGATTATGGCTCTGCCTATCAAATTATCAACAATGAAGGACAAAACTTAGCTTATTATCCGCTAATTAACAAATCAATCCCTGACAAACAGCTCTACGATGAAAGGAGAAAAAAACTCCCTAATCCAACAACAAAAACGGAATTCACTTTTTCTAGTAAATCCAGCTCATATCCAGAGGAAAAAATTCAGTTAATCCAATACACTTATTACTATCAATATGGCTACCCAAAAGATAGCCCGCGTTTTTCCTGGGATAAAGATTTTGGTGGATCAGGTATATTTACCGACCGCGATCCCTACAAAAAGGTACTGATCAATCCATGGCAAATTAAGGGAGCCCGTCTGATTAGTTTTAAAGACTTTACTCCAGGTAGGCTCTATTTTCAGCCTATCGTGGTTGCTCAGCATGACAAAACACTTCTGATTGCATACAAACCAACACCAGCGGAAGATGATCCGGTACAGATCCAGCTATTGGATATATCGACCGGTGCGATACAGAGAACAATCACCACAGACCTTAAATCCATTTATGGGAATGGCTGTCTACTCAAAGATGGTTTTATTGTCAAAGGGTCAAGCGACTATTACTATTTTGATAATAGCGGAAAACAAATCAACAAGTTCGAGGGATATAACCCCAAATTCGATACATTAAATTAAATATTATGGGACTATTCAATCTTTTTAACAACCAATTATCCGAGGTCATTGAGTGGAAAAATCAGGGCCCTCGTGTATTATGGTATAAATTTCCTTCCGAAAGGAATGAAATTAAGAATTCCAGTAAACTTATCCTCGCTCCTGGGCAGGGCTGTATCCTTGTCTATGAGGGGAAAGGTGAAAGCCTACTCACAGAGTCAGGTACCTATAATTTAAAAACAGATAACCATCCCTTCTTTACGACATTAGCGCGATTAAGACAAAACTTTGAGTCTGAACACAAGCTGTATGTTTACTTCTTTCGTACTGCTGCTATTGTCAATCAATCTTGGGGAACAGGAAATCCAATAAAATACATTGACCCACAATATAATCTTCCGGTGGAAATAGGCTTGAATGGTACTTTTTCTTACATCATCAACGATCCGGTACATTTTTACAGAAATATTGTTGCCAATCAGCACACCGTCAATACGGCGGTTATTCAAGACATCCTCAACAATCGGATTCCCCAACAGATTGTCGCGCAGATTGCCCAGAAGAAATTGGGTTATAATGAAATCGATAGCCAGCTCCCTGTTTTGTCTATTGACATAAAAGCCGCTGTCGAACAGGATTTTAAAGATCTCGGCTTAGAAATTACAGATTTTAAGATCTTAGGAACCCAGTTTGATGCGAACACACAACGTAGAATTGGTGAGATCGCTGATCTGACCACACAAAATCAAGCAGCGCAACAAGCCGGCCTTAGCTATGTAGAGCTGGAAAAATTACGTGCCCTCCGGGATGCCGCAAAAAATGAAGGTGGACTGGCAGGAATTGGCGCTCAACTCGGTGTCGGCATGGAACTGGGCAAGCAGTTTGATCTTCAGAAAGAAGAAATCAAAGACCATATCCAACAGGAAGGTGATTTTGTTGAAAAATTGCAAAAATTACAATTGCTATTACGCGAGAACATCATTACGCAAGATGAATTCGACACACTCAAAAAACAGATTCTCAATAAAATATAACCCATTATGAAATACATCTTTGGTATATTATTCACACTGGTTATCCTATTTGTCGCTACCTATTTTTTATTGGGGCTCTGGGGTATCCAATTTTTAAATGCTGAAAATTTCAGCAAAATCCTGTGGACAACAGGTATTCTTACCTTAACTTCCATTGTTCTGGTATGTTTCGTGATCTTACCCTTTTTTGGTTCGGGCAAAAACGGGAAATACGAAGATAAAGGAAAAGTCGCCCAACGAAAAATTGATTAACATTCTGTGCATAATAAGATAGTGTTAAATTTGAATAAATTATTTGCTTATTTAAGTAAATTGTTATTGAATATTATCCAAAATGACGCAATGATGTCATTTAAATTCCAAAAGAACTTTCCGTTTTAAATATCAAATAGTTAAATTTGTGAGATTAGCATACAAATCAGATATAAGATAATATATAAACATGTCAGATAAAGCATCTATAAATTTAGACGGCACTTCTTATGACCTTCCGGTCATTGTCGGTACTGAAAATGAAAAAGCAGTTGATATTTCCAAATTAAGAGATCTAAGCGGATTTATTACGTTAGACCCAGGGTACAAAAACACGGGTGCAACAAAAAGTGCGATTACTTTCCTTGACGGTGAAACAGGTATATTGAGATATAGAGGATATCCAATTGAGCAATTGGCAGAGAAATCGACTTTCCTGGAGGTTGCTTATTTACTAATCTATGGAGAGCTTCCAAAAAAAGAGGTATTGGAAAAATTCAGAGCTGACATTAAAAAGCAAATGATGATTCACGAAGACATGAAAAATTTCTTCGCTGGATTTCCATCCAAATCCCACCCAATGGGCCAACTTTCTTGTTTAGTAGGCGCCTTATCTGCATTTTACCCAGAATCTTTAAATCCCAACTTAACAGACGAAGAAGAAGATCAAACGATCATCAATCTTTTGGCTAAAATGCCAACGATCGTTTCTTGGATCCAAAAGAAATCATTAGGCCATCCTGTCGTTTATCCTAAAAATAACTTAGGCTATATTGACAACTTCTTGAACATGCTATTCGGCGAGGTGAACGACGAAAAAACATTCGACCCTGTTGTCATCGATGCTATGCACAAATTGCTAATTTTGCATGCTGACCACGAACAAAACTGTTCAACATCAACAGTTCGTATCGTAGGTTCATCCAATGCAAACCTTTATGCTTCTGTTGCCTCAGGTATCAATGCATTATGGGGTCCTTTACATGGTGGCGCCAATCAAGCGGTAATCGAAATGTTGGAAGCTATCAAAAATGATGGTGGTGATGCAGAAAAATACCTTGCAAAAGCGAAAGATAAAAATGATCCATTCCGTCTAATGGGATTCGGTCACCGTGTATACAAAAACTTCGATCCACGTGCTAAAATCATTAAAAAAGCATGTGACGATATTTTAGAAAAATTAGGTGTTCAAGATCCCGTATTGGATATTGCCAAAAAACTAGAAGAAGCAGCATTGAATGATCAATACTTTATCGACAGAAAACTTTATCCAAATGTCGATTTCTACTCAGGTATTATCTATCGTGCGCTAGGTTTCAAAGCAGATATGTTTACCGTATTATTTGCGTTGGGCCGTCTTCCAGGATGGATCGCACAGTGGAAAGAAATGCGTGAAAACAAAGAGCCTATTGGCCGTCCAAGACAAGTGTATGTTGGGCATACCGAACGTGATTACGTTGAGTTCTCAAATCGTTAATTCGATTGATCTCCATAAAAAAAGCATCCTTCGGGATGCTTTTTTTATGGAGATCATGTAGAGTTTTCTTTTAAAAGCACCATGTCTCTTTAATACATTATGAAGACAAAAATTCACACTCCGTATGACAACCCGCGGGCATATATAACCAAAAGTTCAATGCTAACTGCTCAAATCTAAACACGAATATCTAGCTAAAAGCTTCGTTATGTCACAATAATCTACTTGTTAAGTATATTTTAATTTTTCCCTATCGAAATTCCTTGTTTTTCGTTAAGTTTGCGTATTCATTAGACGCTTATTAAAAATCATTATAAATAAGACTTGCTGGAGACAATACTACATATCTTGGTTCCGATTGCTATTTTCACCTTTATAGCAGCATTTACCTTATTTGCAGTATATGCTGAGCGTAAGATTGCAGGATTTGTCCAAGATCGTCTCGGACCGATGGAAACAGGAAAATACGGTACTTTACAGACCATAGCTGATATCCTTAAATTACTTCAAAAAGAGTTAATAACACCCACATTAGCCGATAAAATTCTTTTTAGAATTGCCCCAATTATTATTTTCGTAGCTGTTTTCACCGGGTTTTCAGTCATTCCCTGGGCCAAAGATTTTATTCCGGCGAATACACATACCGGATTATTCTTTATTATGGCCATCATCTCCATTGACGCATTGGGGATTTTGATGGCTGGCTGGGGATCGAACAACAAATATTCCCTACTGGGGTCCATGCGAGCAATAGCCCAAATGGTTTCCTATGAAATACCTGTTGGGCTCTCCCTGATTACAGTGGTCATGTTAACACAGACCCTAAACCTCAACGAAATCGCAATCGGTCAGGGTATTCTGACCAACGGAAGTATCAAATTTCTAGGTTTTTGGGAAGTGAATGAGATTGGCGGCATCTTCGCCTGGAATATTTTCCAAGCGCCCCATTTAATTGTCACTTATCTCATATTCTTTATTGCAACACTGGCGGAATGTAACCGGGCACCATTCGATATTCCTGAAGCGGAATCCGAATTGGTCGGTGGTTTCCATACGGAATATGGCGGCATACAGTTTGCCTTTATCTTTTTGGCCGAATATGCCATGATGTTTTTGGTAGCGATGTTAGGTGTAGTCCTATTTCTAGGTGGCTGGAATACACCGCTCCCTAATATCGGTGCAATACGATTGGCCGACTGGACAACAGGACTGGCCTGGGGAATCTTTTGGACCCTAGCGAAATCCTTATTTATCGTAGGGGTACAAATGTGGATTCGGTGGACCTTACCCCGCTTGCGTGCAGATCAATTAATGAGCTTATGTTGGAAGGTGCTGACACCGTTAGCTTTTATTTGCATGGCCATTTCCGCCATTTGGAGAATTTTAATTATAGCATAAGGTATGATATTTAAAACGGCTTCCCACGCATTTCGTACAGCAATCAAAGGTTTATCTTTGACTGTAAAGCACCTGTTTGGCGCTCGACGCTCGCGTCAGGAATTAAATATCAAAAACGATCATTATTTTGACCGTCAGGAGGGCATTGTCACCGTACAATACCCCGCTGAAAAAATGCCTATCCCCGAAATTGCCCGTTATCAATTGCAAGTGGATATTGACGATTGTATCGTATGTGATCTCTGTGCCAAAGCATGCCCGGTAGATTGCATTGAAATTGAGGCGATCAAATCGCCGGAAGCGATCGGAAAAACTTCAGACGGTAGTGTAAAACGATTATACCCGGCCAAATTCAATATTGATATGGCCAAATGTATGTATTGTGGCCTATGCACTGTTGTGTGCCCTACCGAATGCATTGTCATGACTAATGAATATGATCGCAGTTCACCGAAGCTGACCGATCTGATTTATGGTTTTTCGGATATGACTGAAGAACAGGTTGCCCAGCGCAAAGCCGAATGGACGCAGTTTCAAGCTGAAAAGGAGGCAGCAAAGCAGAAATAAGCATATGGAAATTATTTTATTTTATGCCTTTGCTGTACTGGCAATCGGCTCCGCGCTGCTCTTGGTCAATCTTAAAAATATAGCCCGTGCTCTATTTTTATTTTTTATCGTGCTCTTTGCCATGGCCGGTCTTTACCTCTTTGCTTTGGCAGATTTCGTAGCCATCACCCAGATCATGGTCTATGTGGGCGGCGTATTAATTCTGATGCTATTTGCTTTTATGCTCTCCAACAAAGAACTATTGAAGGACCTTCAGGATAACAGTGGTTCATTTTTAAGCATGCCCAAGTGGCAAGCAATTGTATTGACATTGGGTTTTCTAACCCTCATGATAATCGGTATAAAAGAATGGCAGCAGTCGGTCCCAACCTGGATGCTACAGTCCCAGCAAAATAATACCGAAATTATTCCAACAGATAATAATATTCAACAAATCGGATTACGATTTATGACTTTTTATGTGTTGCCCTTTGAAGTCATATCGGTCTTTTTGATGATGGCACTTATCGGAGCCTCACATTTATCACGAAAGGAGCGCAACGGATGATTACACTAACACATTTTTTGGTTGTCAGTGCCTGCATATTCTGTATTGGTCTTTATACCGTACTTTCCAAGAAAAATGCCATTATGATTTTGGTGGGTATTGAACTTATGATCAATGCCTCGATCTTAAACTTTGTGGCTTTTGGTAAATATGATAAAGTCAGTTATGGTGGGCAGATTTTTGCCTTATTCGCCATTGTCCTTGCTGCTGCGGCTGTTGCTGTTGGATTAGCACTAGTTTTAAATGTATACAGACATTATAAAACCATCAATCCAGATGAAATCAATGAATTAAAAGATAAGTAAGAATTGAACCAACTTGCTCACATATCACCCATATACACAGCACTGCTTACAGTAGCCGCACCATTTGTCGCCTTTTTATATCAAGCACTGGTAGGTAAGCGCGATCAGTCTGGGATGATCTCACTGCTTGGAATTGTATGTAGTTTTATATTTGGTGGACTTACCTGGCTGGCCATCTGGAACCATCCAGTCGTCTCTGCTCAACTTACTTGGTTCATCATCGGTGCATCCACTTTTAAAGTTGGCATCCTATTGAATAACCTGAGTGTACTTATGCTTCTTTTGGTGCCAACAGTTGCCCTTCCAGTACACATCTACTCAAGAGCCTATATGAAGGGCGACCCGGGTATTCATCGCTATTGGATGTATCTTAGTCTCTTCTGTTTTGCCATGCTGGGACTGGTCATTATGGACAGTCTATTGCTCATGTATATCTTTTGGGAACTGGTCGGTTTTGCCTCCTATCTCCTTATCGGCTTTTGGTTCACACGCGAAACAGCTGTACAAGCCAATAAAAAAGCATTTCTAGTAAACCGCATCGGAGACCTCGGCTTTCTGATTGGTTTGGCCATAATATTTACGCAGTTCAAAACCCTCAATCTGGTCGATCTTTTTGGAGAAGCGGGATTGATCTATCAATCCGCTGTCACCAATGGACAGTGGGTCTCTCCGGTCAATAGTATGGATCAGATTTGGCTTACAATAGCAGGACTGGCTTTTTTCCTTGCGGCGATGGCCAAATCAGCTCAATTCCCGTTACATGTATGGCTACCAGATGCCATGGAAGGACCAACATCGGTGTCATCGTTGATCCACGCCGCTACTATGGTCGCAGCAGGCGTATTTTTGCTGGCCACCGTATTTCCCTTATTCAATGAAAGCGCATTGTTATTTATCGCTATCATAGGTACAATCACCGCGGCATCCGCAGCGTATTTTGCGCTAGGTCAATACGATATTAAGCGTATCCTAGCCTTTTCAACCATCTCACAACTGGGTTTTATGATGGTGGGAATTGGTATCGGAACTTGGGACGCAGCACTCTTTCATTTGGTCACACACGCATTCTTTAAGTGTTTATTGTTTCTCTCAGCAGGGGCGATCATCCATGAGATGGTACATCTTAAAGTACATAGTCAGCTTGATTTTGATCCACAGGATCTTCGGAATATGGGCGGCCTCAGAAAGTATATGCCCAAAACATTTATGCTGATGAGCATTGCCTCATTAGCACTGGCAGGCTTCCCGTTAACATCAGGTTATCTTTCCAAGGATAGTATTGTCATATCCGCTTATGAATGGGCGTTGTCTAAAGGAAATTTTCACCTTCTTATCCCAGTCATTCTTGTAATAGTTAGTATACTGACCGCATTTTATATTGGCCGCTTGATCTTTAAGGCTTTTTTTGGCGATTTCCGGATAATGGATCAAGTCAGGGACAAATTACATGGCGCCCCCCTACACGAGGCATCAAAAACCATGTTGATTCCGATGTTTCTATTAGGGCTCTGCTGCTTATTCCCGGTATTTTCGCTCAATCCAGTTTCCTATCACGATTCCTGGCTGATGGATGGTCTTCTATTGGATGAATACACGTTTGCACCGAGCCACAACGCACATGTGATTATTCCATTGCTGTTATTGATCGGTTCGGTAGTGAGTTGGATAATCGGCTGGAAATGGTACGTACAACAAAAATATCCGCTTAACGTCAATAGCTTGTCGTTGAAGGCAGCGTTTAACCAGGCTTATATCAATGAACTCTATCAATGGATCTTTGTTGATGGCACACTGAAACTAGCGCAGTTCTGTTACTGGTTTGACCGCTATGTAGTCGATTCACTTGTTGCTTTTATTCAGTTTATCGTCCTATCCCTCTCCCGATTGAGCGTGTGGGTAGACAAACATATTGTAGACGGTTTTGTCAATGCAGTTGCTTCTGTTGCCTATTGGACGGGCAACCAGGTTCGCCTGGTACAGAATGGCAAATTACAGACTGCCTTGTATTCCGTTTTTCTATTCGTTTTACTTGGTTTAATTTATCTTATATTTTTTTAGGAAATGCCTATTTTATCCTTATTGATATTTTTACCGCTTCTGGCGACGGCGTTTATCCTCGCCCTACCGACACGATACAAATCGAGTTACAAATATATTGCCCTGGCATTTACGGCCGTACAATTTGTACTGGCAGGAATATGCTATGTCCATTTTGATGCCAGCCAACCTGGCGTCCAGGATCTGGGAGGATATCAATTCGTCGAACAGCTTTCATGGATTCGCCTTGACTTAGGTTCCATAGGGAAACTGGAGATCGATTATCTGGTCGGGATAGATGGAATTTCCATGCCATTACTACTGCTCAGTGCTTTTGTGATGCTGATGGCGATCGGAGCCTCCTGGAATATACAAAAGAGCCCCAAAGGATATTTCGCCTTGCTTATGGTACTCAACATGGCTGTAATGGGCATCTTCTGTGCATTGGATTTCTTTTTATTCTATCTGTTCTATGAGGTCATGCTCCTACCATTATACTTTTTAATCGGTATCTGGGGCGGTGCGCGACGTGAATATGCTGCCATAAAATTCTTTCTCTATACACTTTTTGGATCGGTATTTATGCTGTTGATCATTGTAGGTTTATATTTTTCGGTTATCAATCCGCTAACCGGGGCGCATACCTTCAATATGATCTACATGATGAATCCGCAAAATTATTTAGGAGATTCAATCTTCGGGTGGGACGGCTATCAGGAAATATTGGGTATTTCGGCCAGATTGGTTGGTTTTGTCGTGCTCTTTTTCGCTTTTGCGATCAAAGTACCTATCGTACCACTGCACACCTGGTTGCCAGATGCACACGTTGAGGCGCCGACCCCGGTATCCATCATTTTAGCGGGGATCCTGTTAAAAATCGGTGGTTACGGAATTATCCGTATATGTTATAGCATTTTCCCCGACATGGCGGCACTGTCCAATTGGTGGCTTGGACTGATCGGCGTCATCTCCATTATCTATGGCGCATTAAATGCCTTAGCACAAAAAGATTTAAAACGGATGATTGCCTATTCATCGGTATCCCACATGGGCTTTGTATTGCTCGGTATCGCCTCATTGACAGCCGAAGGAATTTCAGGCGCCATGTTCCAAATGATCTCCCATGGTTTTCTGTCGGCGGCACTTTTTTTCCTTGTCGGTGTGGTTTATGACCGTGTGCACGATCGAAATATTTATAGCTTCAGAGGTCTGGCCCAGCTCATGCCGAAGTACACAGGCTATGTTGCTGTTGCATTCTTCGCTTCATTGGGTCTTCCCGGGTTCTCAGCATTTATTGGCGAAGCATTTGTTATCATCGGTTCGTTCAATGCAGCCAGTGTAGGCACCGGCCTTCCCCGTTGGATGGCCTTAGCCGGCTCAATTGGTATCCTCTTGAGTGCAGCCTATCTATTATGGACACTTCAACGGATGTTTTTTGGTCAGATCAGATTAAAAGGCGGCGAAGCTTGGGCGAATGAATTGAACGATGTCAACAGCCGTGAACAGCTGATTCTTTTCCCCACTTTGGCTCTTGCACTTTTACTAGGTGTTATGCCATCCTTGCTATTCAACAACCTCAATGCAAGTGTATTGAATCTTGTTAGCTTTATCCAACAATTTATCTAATTCAGCATGCTTGCATTCAGTCCCTATATCAGTTCACTTATAGATCAAATTATTGGTAGCATTCCTTATTTCAAACCGGAACTAACGCTGATCATTACGTTTATAGGCGCTATTATCACTAGCCTTTTCTGTGACAGATATTGGGATAAAACCTCGTTTACGATTACAATCGCTGGATTGTTGTTAAGCGGCTGTTACCTATTGGGGCAAGGGTTAAGCCATGTAGAGATGGTCGGATTCTTCGACATGATCCACATTGATACATTCGCCACATCCGCACGGCTGATTATCCTGCTTTCAACCCTGCTCATTACAATTTTTATTCAGCAGCGTCATCAGCATGATCGTCCCCTGGGAGATTTGTATGCCGTACTGTTGACCGCAACCTTAGGGTTAAACCTATTGACCATGTCGAGCAACTGGCTGATGATCTTCATTTCCGTCGAAACGGTATCCATCAGTTCTTACATTATGGTCGGTTATTTTTCATCCAATAAAGCACAGTCCGAAGCGGCGATGAAATATGTACTGTTTGGTTCTATCTGTGCAGCCGTCATGCTCTATGGCCTTTCCTTATTATACGGTTTCACGGGAAACCTGAATTTTGATTCGCAGAGCCATATCGCGGGTCTTGTGGAAGCGCCGAAACTCATGATCAGTATTGCCCTCCTATTTTTACTGACTGGCATTGGTTTTAAATTGAGTTTTTTCCCATTTCACGTTTGGAGTCCCGATGTTTATCAGGGAGCACCGACAGTGATTACCACTTACCTGGCGACCGTACCGAAAATTGCCGTTGTGGTACTCCTTTCTAAATTACTTGCAGCCTGGCTTGCTGTATCTTTTTATTTCAGCGATTTCTTGGCTTACGCAATTATCATCATTGCCATCACCACCATGCTGATCGGTAATCTGGCGGCATTACGGCAACAGGATGCCAAGCGGATGATGGCCTATTCTTCCATTGGCCACACCGGAATACTGTTGATGGCGGTATTGGTCTATCAAAACAATGAGTCAAACGTTTTGCTATTCTATTTAGCAATCTATGCATTGATGAATATCGCTGTCTTTGTTTTTATTGACAGCTTGGAATCCAATCTGGGAAACACTTCTATCGAATCCTATAAAGGACTGGGCAAGCAGTCACCTGTATTGTTCACCGCATTTTCCATAGTCTTAATCGCTTTGATCGGTTTGCCGCCGACGGCTGGATTTGTCGGAAAGCTCCTGATCTTTTCAAAGGTATTCGAACAATATCAAAACTTCCAATCTTTTGGGTTACTGGCTTTGTTAATCGTGGGCGCCCTCACCTCCGTGATCTCCCTATTTTATTACTTTAAAATCCCATTGAATGCTTTCTTGAAAGACAGTGTTGGTCAATATACAGGCAAATCCAATCCTCTGCTTCTCGGTATTGGGCTGCTGTGTACCCTTTTGGTCGTCTTGCTTGGACTATTCCCGGACGTATTGCTTTCTGTTTTTTAGAAAAGCTATTAAAATCCGCTCTTCAGTAGTCGGATTTGCCCCTAAATTAACCGGTTTAGACAGCACCCGAAGTTAACGATAGCTACCTCCTATATTTTAATTTTCTCAGATAAAAGCCTTTCTATGATCCAGGAGAGAAGGATATATTGCGTGGTAATCATGAGCGTTAAAAAGAAGCGACAAGAACGAATAATTGTTTTTATATGGAGCGCAATTAAATTGCATATAAAAAGCAATTTATCTAAGTTTGTACCATGATTAGTGCAATAGCAAATCCAATTTTTCAACGTGCTATCCAGGATTACCACGTATACGATCAGATTGATCATCCAATCCAGAATCCGTATGACAAACAATCCCTAGAACACCTCCTGTACTTAAAGTGCTGGATTGACACTGTACAATGGCATATGGAAGATGTTGTACGTAATCCCGCGATAGATCCCAAGGATGGGTTGTATTGGAAACGGCGCATTGATGAGTCGAATCAATACCGTACGGATACGGTAGAATATATCGACAGTTACTTTTTGCAAAAATATCAAGGCATCCAAGTATTGCCTTCAGCAAAAATCAATACCGAAAGCCCAGCTTGGGCTATTGACAGATTGTCCATCCTAGCTTTAAAAATTTATCATATGGAGCAGGAAACGCTTCGTTCAGATGCGACAGAAGCACATATCGCTGCTTGTCAGGACAAATTGAACATCTTGCTTGAGCAACGTACAGACCTTTCACAAAGTATCGACGAATTATTGACTGCTATAGAATCGGGTGAAAAATACATGAAGGTCTATAAGCAGATGAAAATGTATAACGATCCCGAACTGAACCCTGTACTTTATACATCCGGAAAATAAGGACATGCCACTGCCGCAGCGAATCATAGTAACCCGGTTTTCGGCCATGGGCGATGTCGCCATGGTAGCTTCTGTATTGAAAGAATTTTGTCAGCGGTATCCGGCTGTAGAGATTATCATGGTGAGCCGTCAGTTTTTTGCCCCCTTTTTTGACGGCATAATGAATGTCAAGTTCCATCCCTTTGAACCAAAGACAGTTCATAAAGGCTTTTGGGGCTTAGTAAGGCTAAAAAAAGAACTGGCACAGTATGGTGCTGATGCTGTAGCAGATCTGCACTTCAATTTACGCTCGCGCGTGCTCGATATCTTATTTTCACTTACAGGCATGAATGTCAAACAACTGGACAAAGGCCGTGCTGAAAAAAAAGCCCTGACACGTAAGGAACATAAGATTAAGCGGCAGCTGAAGCTGACTGTTGAGCGCTATGCGGATGTATTCCGTGCACTAGGGTTTAGCATTGAGCTGACTCATCAGTTGATGCCAAATCTGCAGGATGTCCCAAAAGGAGCATTTAGCATGTTTGGCAATTTTGAACGCAAGAAAATCGGCATCTCCCCTTTTGCGCAACACCGTTATAAGATCTTTTCACAGCATAAGATGGCACAGGTTATAGACTACCTTACCCATAATGGCTATGATATATTGCTCTTTGGAGGCGGCGAAGAAGAATTTCAAATCGCGCAGAACTGGACTGAACGTTTTCCAAACACCTACAATACCATCGGGAAATTTACGTTGAGAGAGGAACTGGATATCATATCCAACCTAAATCTCATGATCAGTATGGATTCGTCCGGGCTGCACATGGCTTCATTGATGGGTATAAAATGCCTATCACTCTGGGGAGCAACACATCCCTATGCGGGATTTACGGGCTATGGGCAGCAAGCAGAGGACAGTATCCAAGTAGAACATACCAACCGCCCTAGTTCAGTATATGGCAATATACCCTGCGATTGTGACGGTACAGAAGCAATTGATTTAATTACGCCGGAAATGGTGATCGAAAAAATAACAGCGATAAGATGAGGATAGGATTCGATGCAAAGCGTTTTTTTAACAACGCATCAGGCTTGGGCAATTACAGCCGGGATCTGATACGTATTTTATCGAAGTTTGTCCCGCAAAATGACTATTTGCTTTATACCGCAAAAACATCCATTGAACGCTATTTAAATCTCGTCAATCCTGAGCAGATTAGGACTCCAAAGGGATATATCAGCCAAAATTTTCCAAACCTCTGGCGGACCAAAAGAATAGTAGCAGATTTAAAAAAAGATCAGATCGCTATTTTTCATGGTCTTTCTGGAGAAATACCGGTAGATTTGGCATCTGCTGGAATTAAATCGATAGTGAGTATGCACGATTTAATTTTCATGCGTTACCCTTCGCTATACCATCCGATTGACCGATGGATCTATAAAAAGAAATTTGCTCATGCCTGCCATCAGGCAGATAAAATTATCGCGATCAGTAAACAGACTAAAAATGATATTATTGAATTTTTCGATATCCCGCCTGAAAAGATAGCTATCATCTATCAGGGCTGTCATGAGGCGTTTAAAATAGAAAAGACCGCCATTGAAAAGGAGGCCTTGAAAAAGCGCTTAGGCTTACCCAATGAGTTCCTGTTGAATGTAGGAACGATAGAAGAGCGGAAAAATGCACTTTCCATTGTCAAGGCAATAGAAAATATTGACATACCTTTAGTCATTGTGGGAAAAAGCACCAAATACCAACTTCAACTTAAAGAGTTTATCAGCAAGCATCAAATGGAGCATAGGGTATATTTTCTTAGTGGCTTGGATATGCAAGAGCTTTCTATTCTATATTCCTCAGCGCTCGCATTCATCTACCCTTCTATTTATGAAGGATTTGGGATTCCCATCATTGAGGCCCTGTATTCAGGTACGCCTGTCATTACTACGGATTCAGGAGTTTTTCCAGAAGCAGGAGGTCCATTTTCGCAATATGTATCACCACATGACATTGAAAATATCCGACACACAGTCAAAACGGTTATTGAGGATTCTATGCTCCGCCAAGACATGCGTATCAAAGGTCTGGATTATGCCCAAAAGTTTAATGATGAGCATTTGGCCAGTCAGTGGGCCGAGCAATACCTTACACTTTAATTTTCAGCTTTTACGACAGGAATGACTTTTTGCAGTTTCTTCCAGTGTTTAGAGCGATCGCCATAGATCAGGATCTTTCCCAATTTATACTTAAATTTCATTATGCCTTTGTAATCATCGGTATAAATGCGGTACGAAACCTCCGGATTACGCGCAATAACATTATTGATGGCCAGCGAATAAACAGTCGGACCAGTCATCGAATGTACATCATGTGGAAATCTATTGTTTTCAATATTTTCAACAATGAGTTTGATGGTTTCTTTCAGAAAGGGGTGCCCCTTGTCAAAAATAAGCGCCCATTGCGCAAAATATTGTTGCCACTTTTTCTCTCGTGCCACTACAGCGACATCATCTGTTCGAATTACCTGATCTAATTTCCCTGTAATGTCACTATCAAGATCCAAATATATACCGCCTCTAATGTACAAGATCGCATACCTAAAAAAGTCAGCCTTTGCAGCACCTATTTGAAGCCGTGAATAAGCACGATAAGTGCGTTCGTCAAAAGACTCCTTAACAAACGCATCCACTTGAGCATCATCAAAAAACTCTCTACGGTAACCTTTATTTTTTCTTAAAAATCGCCAGATATAAAATTTGGTCAATAAAGGAATTTTATTTGTTTTGAAAGTCTGGTATATAACTTTTGGAATAGCCACTTACTATATTGAATTTAAATACGTAAATAACGCTAATATAGCGTCATAAAAAATAATTTGCTATTACTTTTCGTGCAAAAATAATCATATATAATTAATAAGGTTTAAGTTTTTGTGTTTGATAATCGAAAATACATTTCTTTGACAATCCTGCGTAAAAAACCATTTCCGTTTTTTTGTTTTATTACAAATAATATGTAATATATTTGTCACAATGGAAAAGCTTTTTTGAGCTTAGGAACTAAATTGCACAACAATATTGTCATTTTTTCCAGCCTAATGTAACGAAATGAGAAACTAATACGTTATGATTGATATAGTATGGTCCAACTTTTAATTAAATCGTATACGTGAGTCAAAAAATAAGCGCTTTAATTATTACATACAACGAAGAGGATAATATTAGCGAAGTTCTTGAAAGTTTAGAATTTGCCGATGAAATCATTTTAGTGGATTCGTTCAGTACCGATCGTACCCTGGAACTTGCACGATTGCATCCTAAAGTAAAGATCTATCAAAATAAATTCGAAGACTTCACCAAACAGCGGAATTTGGCATTGACATACGCCAGTAACGACTGGGTACTATTTTTGGATGCGGATGAACGCCTGACTAAGGCATGCCAAACTGAAATAATGGAGACCATCAATGATCCACAGGCAAAAGATGCATATTATATGTATCGCTTATTTTTCTTTTGTGGTGAGCGGATTAATTTTTCCGGAACACAAAACGACAAGAATTTCCGTCTCTTCAAAAAGAGTAAGGCTACATACGACACCAAAAAGAAAGTCCACGAGACATTGATAGTCAACGGAACGATTGGTAGCTTAAAAAATAAAATATGGCATTATTCTTTTGCTGATTACGACTCCTATAGAGAAAAAATGGTTCATTATGGAGCGCTTAAAGGCAAGGAGCTCTATGCGAAGAACAAACGCTATTCGCTATTGAGCCATTTGGCAAAAGTGTCTTTTAAATTTTTTAAGGCATACTTTTTGAAACTAGGAATACTTGATGGGCGACGAGGCTATCAACTTTGTTACTTGCAGAGCCTGAGTGTACATGAAACTTTTATGTCCTTGAAAAGAGAAGAAAAGAGATGAAGATTTGCATTATAAGCTTTGATTATTGGAATTATGACCACCATATTGTAAGTAAATTACAAGAAAAAGGAGTCGATGCCTCTCATATTAACATGGGAGCATATCGCTACAAAAACTTTGGCGAACGGTTCCGCAATGCCCTGAGCAAAATCTTCTTAAACAAAAACATCAAGCATATCAAACGCCAACAATATGTGCTTGATTCGCTGGCCAAGCTCGGCCCTCAGGACAAGATCCTCGTGCTCAATCCCCATAATTTGGATTATGAGACCATTAAGCAGATCAAATCTTATACTCCTTATCTGATTTCCTATCTATACGACAATCTCGAACGATTTCCAGTTAAAGATCGTTTGGAACTGTTTGACAAGATCTATTCTTTTGAAGACAAAGACGTTAAAAAATACGGTTTTGAAAAGATTACGAACTACAATTATCTTTCCGAACAACCTCTTCAATGTGATACTATTGAAAACGACCTCTTCTATATAACATCCTATGACAAACGGCGTATTAAATTACTGCGGAGATTAGCATCCCGTCTGTCAGCACTGGAAATAAAAAGTAAAATCATTGTTGTTGGTAAACAGGTCTGGAAGGAAAAATTACGCAATTTTATTCTCAAACCTTACGGTCATCAGATCATCGAATTTAGAAAAAAACCTTTGGACGTAAAGGTTGTATTAGAGGAATATAAAAAATCTAAAGTTATTATTGATTTAATGCGCGATGGACAAGAAGGACTAAGCTTCCGTATTTTTGAAGCGATGGCTTTTGAGAAAAAGGTTATTACTGATAATGTATCGATACAAACATATGACTTCTATAATTCAGCGAATTATTTGATCGTTAACTATGATCTTTCTAATATCGAAGATCAATTTTTCACTCTTTCGTATCAAAAGATTTCCAAAAACCTATATCAAAAATACTCGCTTAATCATTGGGTGAACCACGTTTTTGGAATTTCTTCAACAGATGATTGTTCAAAAAATATCTATCCGTTAAATATTTCCAATTAATATCTTATATCAATTCCCTAAAATTCGATAAATCCAGGTGTCAAAATTATACTTGCTCAATATCTCGGGATTAATAGGGCTATAAGGTACGTTGAGAAATTCATTTAAAGTACGCTCTTCATTATTCAGGACATAAATATTATGTGGATGATAGAAGTCATAGTTCATTACCTCCTTATTATTGGTAATTAATTTTCTACCATAACCAATTGCTTCAAAAACTCGAAAAGACAAGCCACTATGAACATCCACTAAAAAATCAACGAATATCTCGCTTTTCAGAGCCAAATTGATATTTTCCTGATATGTCATCGGTTTATTAATAAAAGTAATACCATCTAAAATATACTCTCCGCTCAAATTTCTATCCCCTGAATACAAGTAGAAATTGGGGATACCTTTATTTTGAACAATAAATTGGATCGTATCGAAAATTTGCTGCCATCTAATTTTCATAAAAGTTCCCACGAAAAAGAACGTAGACGGCTTGGGTTTTATTTCAATATTATCTAAATGCCCAAAGAAGAAATTAGTAGTCGCTATAAATCTTTTGTCTTCTTGCTCTGCATCTTTACTGTCGAAAACAAAAAAACGATCAAACTTGTATACAAGTTTCTTTACAGCTGGGTAACGGTTAACACCATCCCATTGATAAGCGATCATCTTATTTGTTTTCATCTTAATTTGATCAATCACTTCCTCAGGATAGATATCAGCGCGAATCAATAAACAGTAATCTGCATAATGTTCCATATCCCGTAAACGGCGAATAATATGTTTACCCAGAGCTTCAAACTTTAATCTATTTTTATATCCTTTATCTCTCAAAATCGTCTTTCTAAAAAGATTGACCAATCGATCCCAAATATTCTTATATCTAAAAATATCATCATTATAACTAATATCAATTACTTCAAATCCAAGCTGGCCTAGACGGTCAATCAGAACTTGGTAAATATTAAAAGTTCTTGGCATTCCAAGAATTATACTTTTTTTTCGATTAGTTTTCATCCTTACCTCACTTGATTGATTCCAAAACTACCGCTTGATTTAAATAAAATAAAATAAAATCCTAAATTTGTTATGATATTGACGATTTGTCATTGGTATTGTCGCGTTTATTTATTCATATCCGTTATCAAACAAAAAAGAATGCAAGAGCGAGTAACGATAGTCTTTGGTGCCCCTGAGGATTTTGGTTTTTCAGATTCAATCAAAAATGAGCTTACCGTTATAGGATATGATGTGATAGATCTTTCTATAATAAACAGTGACTTTAAATATCCTAATTTTTCAACGAGAATTAATAATTTCTTTCGAAAGACAATTCTAAAGGATAAAAAATACAAATCAAAAATTCGTTCTGAAGTCATCACGAAAAATTTAATTAAGGAATTGAACAAATATGATAAAATTCGTTATGCATTATTCATTCGACCAGATCTATTCCCCTTAGATTTCTTTAAAAGGATAAAAAATAAAATTGATACAATAGTTGCTTACCAATGGGATGGAATGGATCGTTATGTTAATGTCACGGATTATATACCATATTTCAACCATTTTTATGCATTTGATCCCAAAGATCTCGAAGCTAATACAAATATTACAGGCTGTACTAATTTTTACTTTTCAAGTAAAATTCCTCAATTAAAATTGATACAGAATAATACAAAAGCTTTTACCATTAATTCCTTCCAAAACGATAAAATGATACCATTGATTGAGATAAAAAAGACATTGGAAGATGTATCTTTCCCTATCAATTTTATTATATATTCAAAAATCAAAAAAGAAACTAAAGAAGCCCAAAGTTTAGGTTTTGAGACCAGATCATCAATGACACCCTACCAAGAAAATCTAGAACAAGTTCTTGATTCTTCACTTTTAATAGATGTTCAAATACAAAGTCAATCAGGTTTGTCATTTAGAATTTTTGAATCCATTGGCTATGATAAAAAACTAATTACAACTAACAAACAGGTCGCGAATTATGAGTTTTATGACCCTAATAACATGCTAATTTGGGACAATCAGTCAACACAGGAATTTTTGAATTTTTATAATGCGCCATATCGCCCTTTATCACAGGAAATCAAAGAAAAATACGCACTAGACAACTGGATAAAGTTCGTTCTAAAATTGAAGGAATTCAGTCCTATTTCATTACCCAAACTATCATAATAGCTTAAGAAAAAAAGGCACAGAAATAAGCTTCAAATTAATTATACATGGGACTTCGTACAACTATTAAGAATTGGATAAACAAAACCGAATATGTTAATGACTTACATGCTAAAGGGATCCAAGTTACTGATATACCTTTGGACTTTAAGCCGTCTAAACTAGTATTCCCATATTGCTCAAATCCGACAGTCTCTATTATTATTCCTTTTTATAATCAGGAAGCTTATACTTGGTCATGCTTAAATTCGATTTACCAACACTTGCCGACAGTTAGCTTTGAAATCCTTCTTATTAATGATAATAGCAGTGATTCAGTTGATTTTTCGCTTATTGAAAATATCCAAGTTATAAATAATCCAAAAAATTTAGGGTTTTTAAAGAGTGTTAATAGGGGGATTTCTCTAGCAAGAGGTGAATACATCTATTTACTGAATAATGATACTATTGTAAAAAAGGGATTTTTAGATGCTCTTTATGAGGTGTTTGAGACATATCAAAATGTTGGTGCTGTCGGCTCGAAATTATTAAATTCAGATGGAAGTCTTCAAGAAGCTGGTTGTATCTTTACGAAAGACGGCAATATAAGTCAGATTGTAAAAAAAGAGCACTATTATCCGGAGGTAAATTACATTTATAAGGTGGATTACTGTTCCGGATGCAGCCTTTTATTCAAAAAATACGATGATAATCATGAATTAAATCTTTTTGACGAACAATTTGCCCCAGCATATTTTGAGGAAACAGACCTCTGTTTCTCGTTAAGGTATCTTCAAGGTAAAGATATCTATTATACACCTTTTTCTCAGGTGATTCATTTTAATGGTGTATCTTATAATTCTAAGAATGGGGGCGAAAACCAAATCAAACAGCAGTTTTTTCAGAAAAATCTAAAAAAATTCAAATTTAAATGGTCTAAACAGATAGCGGATATTTCTGCTCTAAATGCAGAGCAACGTATATTGGAACTTTATGACAATAAAAGTATTGTCTTTTTCTACTATCGTTTACCTGAATATGATAATAATTCAGGAGATCTTAGATTAACCGAGATCATTAAAGCATTTAAAGCATTAGGTTACCATATTACATTAATTGTAGAGTCCAATAGAATCAATAATTCCTATTTATCTTTTTTCCAAAAAACGGGAGTATCCACCTATTATGAATATAGAAAAAGAAAGGGGCTCCGAAAATTCATTAATAATATACAGCATATTAGCCCTATTTGCTGGTTCTATACAGCCGATGTTTTCATCAGTCATTATAAAACTGTCCAAAAACTGCTACAAAAACCGAAATTGGTGTTTGATATGGTTGATATTCACCACCTCAGATTATTGCGCATGCTGGAACTTGATCCATTAAATAAAGATTTAAAAAAATGGCATCTTAAAGCGTTAGAAAACGAAAAAATAGCATCATCTAAAGCAGACATTGTAATTCCAATTTCAGATGAAGAAGGAATATACATGGAAAAATTCTGCTCTCCAGATAAGATGACAGTCATTTCCAACGTACATTACCCGAAAGTAAATATAGAACAGACACCTAGCTTCCAGCATCGGATCGGGTTACTTTTTATTGGATCAAAACACCTCCCGAATATTGATTCGGTACAATTTCTATATGAAGATATTATGCCACATATCTGGAAAACAAATCCCGAAATTGAACTTCAAGTTGTTGGAGATGTAAACACATTATTAAATATCTCCCATCCCAAGATAAAGTTACTTGGTCATGTACCCGATATAACAGAGTACTTTCTCAATAGTAAATTGATGGTAGCGCCATTAAGATATGGTGCTGGTGTTAAAGGTAAAATAGGTCAAGCTTTTGAATACTATCTCCCAGTTGTCACAAGCAAGATAGGAGCTGAAGGGATGCAACTAATAGACGGTGAAACTGTTCTATTAGCCGAAACCGCAGAAGAATTTGCAGAAAAAATTCTTCTACTGTATACAGATGAGGGATTATGGAAAAAAATACAGACAAATTCAGAAAGAGGACTTCGTCCATTTTCTAGAGAGACGCTATTTAACAAAATAAAGGAAATAGAAACCAAAGTTCAGGACTTAGTAACTATAGTACAAAAATAAATTTAATTATGGTAAAACCTATTGCAATACACCTACCTCAATTCCACCCGTTTCCTGAAAATGATAATTGGTGGGGTAAAGGATTTACTGAATGGACAAATGTCACTAAGGCAAAACCTAAGTTTAAGGGTCATTATCAACCTCAGCTTCCAAGCGATCTTGGCTTTTATGATTTACGATTAGAGGAATCAATGATAGCCCAAGCTGAATTAGCAAAGAAATATGGAATTTATGGTTTTTGTTATTACCACTATTGGTTTAATGGGAAATTATTAATGGAAAGACCTTTGGAAACTATGTTGAGTTCCAAAAAAATTAATATCCCCTTTTGTTTGTGTTGGGCAAATGAAAACTGGACTAGGAGATGGGATGGAAATGATACACATATTCTGATTAAGCAAGACTATAATTTACAAGATGATAGAAATCATATTAAATACCTAATTCAATTTTTTAAGGACGATAGATATATTAAGATAAATGACAAGCCCGTTCTATTAATATATCGAGTCGATCTGCACCCAGGTATTATTGATGCAGTCAATATATGGCGCGAGGAGGCTAAAAAATCAGGATTTCCCGATCTATTCTTAGTCTGTGTTGAAAATTTCCAAAAGGATATTGATCCAAAAAATTTTAATTTCGATGCTGGAATGGAGTTTGCTCCAGATTTTACATTAGCTAAAGAAAAATATTTAAAAAAGTTTAAAACTAAGTACGTATTTGAAAAATTATTACATAAAATTGGCATAAAGTCAAGTGGATATTTTACAAATAAAGTGTTTAGTTACGAAAACTTAGTAAATGATTCTATAATAAAACAAAAAAGTAGTTATAAGAGATTTAGGAGTGTTTGTCCTGCTTGGGACAATTCCCCTAGGCGCCAAACGGACGCCACAATTTATCATGGTTCAACTCCCGAAAAATTTGGAGAATGGGTAAGATTTGTGACAAAGTTTACCAAAGAAAATTTTGAAGATGAGGAAAGCATATTCTTTATCAATGCATGGAATGAATGGGCTGAGGGGAATCATCTTGAGCCAGATTTAACATTCGGCACAGCCTATTTGGAGTCCTTTAAACGTAATTACGAAAAAAATAAGTAGCTATGTATTGAAATCCAAGTGGGATTAGCGCTCACTATTCATATAAATTTCTCTATGTTTAGAAGGTTTAAAAAGTTTATAGAATACTCTTTTGTACCATCTATTATAATATTTAATTTTGAATCTTCTAAACTCATCTTGAATCTGGAACAGTTTACTTAATCCCATATCATTGTCGAAGTATATTTTCTGATGTTTCGAAAAGATATATAATAGAATTTCTTTTAGCTTTTCATCATTTCCCATATTTTGATCCATATTTGAATCATTTGTAAATCTTCTTCGATAATAATACTGAGGTTCCTCAATCCGGTACACATTAGTATTAAATACTTTCAGAAGATGTACCCAGCATTCCCAATCTTCACATAGCGAAATTGATTCATCAAATCCTTTTATCGTTCTTAGCTGCTCAGTGCGTACCAAAGCAAAAATAGGGATACAATTGCTGCGTAAAAAATGCCCTACATTAAACTTTGGCAAAGGATAGAGGCCTTTTTCTCTTTCAAATAGTTCCATATTACTATAGACTAAAGTTAAAGTAGGATTCGATTCAAAAACCTCCAGGCCCAAACTTATATAGCTGCTCTTCAACTTATCATCTCCGTCCAAAAAAGAAATATAACGCCCTTTGGCTAAGTTTAGGCCTCGATTTCTAGCAGCAGAAACTCCTTTATTTTCCTGATAACAATATGATAATCTAGGGTCATCATTCATTATGTTTTTAATAAGTTGTCCAGAATTATCTGTGGAACCATCATCTACAACAATTACCTCTATTTTAGCATAATCTTGGGATAAAGCCGATGTTACTGCATCAACAATGGTTCGTTCACTGTTATAACACGGAATTACTATTGTCACTAATGGTTTTTTAAGATCTTTAAACATATAACAAGTTAAAATTACTATTTTGTCCTTAATAAGGATAGTGAATCGTTATTAGTTCAGCATAAAATATGTGCATTCGAACTAAGGATCTGTACATTATTGAAATTTTTTAACACCAAGTTTTCTTAATAGCCGATATCCTTTAGAGGACCGGATTCTCTGCAAGATATTTAATACATCAACATGTTTTACATAGTCTTGATAAAACAGAGCAAATTCTTTTGTTAAAAAACGTTCTCTTTCCTCCATAATTTGAGATATATTCTCATTTTTTGAGCTTATCCCTTCAGTATCAAAATCAGAAATGATTTGTTCAATATGTTTTGTCGCGACATTCTCCTTAGCGATTACTTTAGTGAAAAATGCCCAGTCTGCTACTATTCTAAAAGTCGTGTCGTATAAACCGAAGCGTTCAAATAAATTTTTCTTTATAAATGTCGCAGGATGAGCCAAGGACGCATTAAATAAAAACGAAAAAGATAGAACATCTGGATAATTATAGACGTAAGGCTTCACCTTATCTGCAAAAAATAAATCCCCATAAATAATTTCAGAATCATTTAAGAAAGGAATAACTTTTTCAATAGTTGTACTTTCATGAAGACGATCTCCACTATTCAAAAACAAAACATACTCACCAGAGGCAAATCTTATCCCCTTATTCATTGCATCATAAATCCCTTCATCTTTTTCCGAAACCCAATGATTTATGCATGATTCTTTTTCAATTATTTCTAAACTATTATCGGTTGATCCTCCGTCAATAACAATATATTCAATATCAGAAAAAGTTTGTGTACTAATTGATTGTACTGTTGACAAAAGTCCTTCCCCATTATTTAAATTAACAGTAATAACGGAAAGTTTATATTTATCCATCTAATTAATTTTTAATTATAGCAAGTATTAAGCTAGTTTACCTGACTCTCCAAAACTAATAAATTCTATCAAAACCACATCTAAAATAATTTGTATTATATATTTATTATATCATAGTAAGTCCAATTGACTTTACACAATGAAATACACACATAGGACGTTAAATATTAAGGAATCAAAAATTTTGTATTTATGGACAACAGTAAAAAACTTTATATCATCCGGCACGCCAAAGCCGAAACCATTCCTGGAATAAATGACTTTGATCGCGCATTGACCTCCGAGGGAATACAACATGCGAAACAAGTTGCACAAAAGCTCGCAGGCAAACTAACACTTAATGAAAATAGCATAGTTATCAGTTCTCCCGCCAATAGAGCTCTACAAACCGCCCGAGTCTTTTTGGAAGTTATGGGCGCTCCGTCATTTGATATTCAGATGGAAGAGTCCATTTATGAGTGCACCTACAAGCAATTGCTTTCAGTCATCAACACCATCCCAGATCATATCGATCATGTCCTACTTTTTGGGCACAACCCAACATTGACGGACTTGGTAGAATACCTGACCAGAAAGTCTGCATACCTTCGCACCTCATCATTTGCAGAGATTAAGCTCGATGCGGGATTTACCTTTCAAATGCTCAGCGGTAATTGCGCTGATCTTGTACAGATCGTGGATTAAATTTCGTTCAAGGAATTAGTAAATACAAGGAGTGTCATTACGCTGATACTCCTATCTTTACATAGCGACAACTATTTCTTATGCAAAAGAAAAAAAGCTAATCGGGAATAATTAAATGTGTTTTTTGCTTGAGCAATGTTAGTCGAATTCTTTCATAGTTTAAAGTGATGTGATTCCTAACCGCCTTTATGGAGATCCTCAATCATTTGCGATAGCAATTGTTTACCTTATCAAATTTACTATTCAAAACTTTATTTGCTTTCAATACTTTTTAATATTAAATACTCCTTAAAATCTAGCTTATCCTTATTAATTTAACACATAAATTTTGTCTATAAACAAAAATATTCATTTAATGTATTACTATTTTCTATGCCAGTTCAATATCTTATGAAAAATATCATTTTAATAAAAAATAGATAATTTAATCAGAATATAATCAAATAATTATAAACTATTGCGAGTAAATATTATATCAACACAAGAAATTATTATATCTTTACAGCATAAATAAATGACGTAATGAAAAAACAATTATTAATACTATTAGCTATTTCAATCCTATTTTCCGGTTGCCAAAAAGATTTAAAAGAAAGTAACAGTAATTTGTTAAAAAATGAATTAAAATCATTGATCACGAATGAAAACAATCAATTCAAAGATCTCAAATCCCCCTCTTCGCAAAGAATAGCTGCAAAAGCACAATCGACATTAGCAACTACTTCTAGCAGTGGCTGTAACTTAGTTCTTCATCAGCAAAGTTCAACTTTCGACAAATTAAATGTAATTGACCCCACAGCAAACATTTTATATTTAGGATCTTTGCTGGATGGAAACTCAATACAACTAGGCACATATTCGCCAATATTTATGGATGCTAGTTATACTAGAAAGTCTATAACATTTAGTGCATCAATTCAAGGAATAAATTCATCCAATATCAAAAAAACTATTATTCCAGCCTTATCCGATTTCAGAGTCGCAATGTTAGATATTACAAATTCACCGATTGTTGGAGAACAACCCGCAAATCTAACTTATGAAATAAAAAAAGTAAGGTCTAAAAGTGAATTAGAAAGCTCGTTACAAACAAATCTGAATATTGGTCATTGGGCGAGTATCACTGCTAATTTAAATGAGAATAAAATGACTGAAAAGAATTATTTCATCGTTAAGATATTTCAGAAATTCTTTTCTGCAGACATTGACATTCCTACAGACGGAAACTTATTTAACAAACCCGCGCAATACCCATCCAATATATCTCCAGTTTATATCTCAAGTATTGATTATGGGCGTAGTGCGTTTATGTTATTTGAGAGTTCTTACGATTCGACTAGGGTGTCCCAATTTTTAAATTCCACATTGAACTTCTGGAAAATAGGCTCATCAGTTACGCTGACAAACGACCAGAAAGATATCCTTAATGAAATGAAGGTAACTGGATCTATTATTGGAGGCTCTTCTACGGAAGCTGCAAAAACAATCGAAGGTGGTAATGCATTTTTAGACTATGTCAAAAATAGCTCGAATATGACCGTAAATTCTAGAGGGGCAATAATTGCTTATACATTGCGAAATGCCAATAATCACCAAATTTATAGAACCGTTTTTAACGGAGACTATTACACAAAAGAATGTAAAAACAGTCTTGGGTTAAAAAATGGAGATTTTATAAAAAATACCTCTAATGGGTTCTATATGTTTATGTTTGAAGGCAAACTTAGGCATATTGATAAGGATGCAACTTTAGATGGCTTGTTTGTTGGCGCAAGAGGAATGTCAAGAGGAGTAACCCAACAGCAAATCAATGACATAGACGTAGGGAATCCATTGCTAATAGACAACGGACTAATTCAACTTCCAGATGGAAGGGTTTTCTTTAGGGAAGGCAATTACGTGAGACATATCAACTCATTACCTATCTTTAATCTATATCGATTTAACGATAGAGCTATAAAACGAGTGTCAAATTTAAATGCATACATCGTTGGACCTGTTATATATAAATAGACCCGAATACTAAAAATACATTTAAGCCTCTATTCTGGAGGCTTTTTTCCTACCTTCGTCTTATGGCGAATCAACTGCAGTTTGAAAATTCCCCTTACCTGAAACAGCATGCGAACAATCCCGTGGATTGGATGCCCTGGGGAGCGGAAGCCTTAAAAAAGGCGAAGGACGAAAATAAGCTTATCATTGTGAGCATCGGCTATTCGGCCTGCCATTGGTGTCATGTGATGGAACGGGAAAGCTTTGAAAATACAGCGATTGCACAGACCATGAATAAGTTTTTCGTGCCCATCAAAATTGACCGCGAAGAACGCCCCGATGTTGATCAAGTTTATATGCTTGCTGTCCAGCTAATGACCAATGCTGGTGGATGGCCTTTGAATTGCATTTGCCTACCTGATGGTCGTCCAATTTATGGCGGCACTTATTTCAAACCTCATGACTGGCAGAACATCCTGTTACAGATCGCACAGATGTGGGAAGAAAAACCCGAAGTCGCATTGGATTATGCCAATAAATTGACGAATGGTATTCAGCGAGCGGAAAAATTTCCTATCCTACCCGTTCCTGAACAATACACATACGAGGATCTTGAAGCCATTGTTTTACCATGGATCGAAACATTCGACCAGAAAGAAGGTGGCTACAAAAGAGCACCTAAATTTCCACTGCCCAACAACTGGTCATTCTTTTTAAAATATGCTGTTCTTTCGGGAAACAAAACGGTGTTAGACCATGTCCATTTCACCCTGAAAAAAATTGGCTCAGGAGGAATCTATGACCAGATTGGAGGTGGTTTTGCCCGATATTCCGTAGATCATTACTGGCATATCCCCCATTTTGAGAAAATGCTTTACGACAACGGCCAGCTGCTTTCACTTTACGCCGAAGCTTATCAACAAAATAAAGATCCATTCTATAAAAGAATTATTGAAGAAACGATTGCTTGGGCCGAGTGTGAGATGCTGGCCCCTAATCACGGCTTCTATAGTGCTTTGGATGCCGATAGTGAAGGTGTCGAAGGCAAATACTACTCTTTTTCGAAAGCTGAATTTGATGAAGTTCTGGGCAAAGATGCGCAATTATTCCACCGATATTTTAATATTACCGAAGTAGGAAACTGGGAAGAAGAGCATACAAACGTTCCTATTTGCGCCATTAATGCAGACCAACTTGCTACGGAAGTCAATATGTCAGCTGACGAATGGGCAGAGTTTTTAAAAATTTCGAAGAGAAAACTATACGATTATCGGGAACAACGTGTTCGTCCCGGACTTGATCATAAGCAATTGACAACATGGAACGCCCTCTTATTAAAAGGATTGATAGACGCGTACCGAAGTCTTGGCAATACGCATTTCTTGGATCTCGCACTGAACACTGCAACATTCATTTGTAAACAACTTATTCAGGATAACAATTATTTATTACACCAACCACGAGATGCAAACCGTGCAATATCGGGTTTTCTGGATGATTACGCTTTCACCATAGAAGCCTTTATAGCTTTATATGAAGCCACATTTGATCAAAAATGGTTGACCATCGCACGGCAGCTGACTGACAATGCTATCGCATTATTTTACGATCCGGGGCAAAAAACATTTTACTATACTTCATCAGAAGCAGAGGAACTAATTGCTCGAAAAAGTGAAGTCATGGACAATGTAATTCCCTCCTCTTCCTCTACTATTGTACGTCAGTTGAAGCGCCTGGGTTTACTTTTTGACAATGATAATTATACTGCCATCGCTGATCAATTACTGGCCAACATATTTCCTCAAATCAAAACTTACGGATCTGCCTATTCAAATTGGGCAATATTATTGCTAGAAGAAATATATGGGATCAATGAAATTGCTCTTACCGGCGAGGATGCAGCAGCTTTTCGTGAGGAATTGGATCAACATTATATCCCAAATAAAATTGTACTCGGCGGCACGGAAGAAAGTCTTCCTCTCCTTGAGAATAGAATCGGAAAGAAAACAAAAGCATATCTTTGTAAAAATAAGACATGCAGTCTTCCACAAGATTCCATAACAGCGTTAATAAATTATATTTAATAAACGGTAGCCTAAGGCTACCAAAAATCAAAATCAGATGGCTATAAAAGCAAACGACGTCGTAGCATTGACGTACAGACTTCACACAGTAGAAAACGGTGAAAAAGTTTTCGTTGAAG
>JAQZAZ010000041.1 GCA_029239355.1 Sphingobacterium sp. | reverse complement strand
GTTTGGATTTAAGCGATAATGGATATTTGTAAACCAGGATTTTGGCCCCAGGACGATCATTGGATAAGCTGCTGAAAAAGGAGATTCGGTGATAAAATCCTTAATTACTCCGACGACGGTCCAGTTCTGACCATCCCCGTTTACTGTTTGCCCAACAGGATGCTGTAAACGCATCTGCTTGACCGCTGTTTCGGACAGTAACATGGCATTACTGTCTGTTGGGTATTTATATATATCGATATCCCTTCCTGCAACAAGTTTAAATCCCAGCGTTTTCACGGCATCGGCATCGGTACTGAAACGGTCAAAGGAAATTCTTTTATCGCTTTCGGTACTACCCGGCCAGGAGAAGCCCCAGCCATTGCTATAACGATCAGTTACCGGGGACATGTTTTTGGACACTGATACCACCGCATTGCTGGCCAACAACTCATTTCGAAGAGTTTGGTAAATTTTTCCGCTATTGATTTTTCCCGTAAACCTGCTTGCTACAAGCCCATTATCATTATAGCCACGATCCCGATCCTTGGTATGTCGGATCTGTTGTGAAACGATGATGGTTGCTATGACCAAGATAATTGCGAGACTGAATTGTACAACAACCAGGATGGAACGTACACTGATTCCTTTGTTGTAGGTATTCAATTTTCCTTTTAATGTTTTTAGTGGTTTAAAAGAGGAAAGAAAAAATGCGGGGTAACTTCCCGCCAATATGCCAGTCAGCAAAGTGAATCCGATTAAAAATAACCAGGTATTGCTGGACAGGACGGATATCGTGAGATTTTTTTCAACCAAATCATTAAAGGCTGGAAGAACCAATACGATAGTGATGAAAGCAATAATCATTGCTCCAATACTGATCAGGATACTCTCGACAATAAATTGTAGAATAAGACTTTTTCTTTGTGCACCGACTACTTTACGCACGCCTACCTCTTTGGCTCTTCTCTCGGAGCGGGCCGTACTGAGATTCATGAAGTTGATACAGGCAACAAGCAAAATAAAGACACCGATCCAGGTAAATAAATGAACTAACTGGATCCGTCCGGCTGTATAAGCTCCGTTTTCACTTTTGTTGTAGAGGTAAGTGTCTTGGTACGGAAATGCAAAAATTTCGTTTGTAGATTTAATTTCGTTGCCACCCACATTGATATGGTTCTGGCTGAAAAGTCTGATTTTGGCATTGAAGTCTTCCAACGTTGTTCCTTCCCGTAATAGCACATAGGTATAAGTAGAATTGTTAGACCAATTTTCATCTACATAGCCCATTTTCTTGGCCAGCTCCCATGAAAGCAGATAATCAAATTGTATGCTACTATAACTGGAAGGGTCTTTTACGACTGCTTGGACAGTCACTAAATACGTTGATTCAATTTTTATGGTTTTTCCGATTGGATCCGAATCACCAAAGAGATCCTTCGCGTATTTTTCTGTGATGACAACTGAGTTTGCATCTTTAAGCGGATTGGTTTTATCACCTTTAAGCAATGGATAGCTGAACATATTGAAGAAACCTGGATCGACAAAGCTGGCGCTGGAAACTAGATTTTTATCCGCATAGCTTGTCAGAAACTTATCATCCTGCTCGATACGTGTAAAACTTTCGATTTCGGGGAAATCAGATTTCAGTGTTGGCCCCATGATCTTAGGCGTATTTGTCCACGCCCATAATTCGCCTTGATAGGTATCGCGGTTACTGATAATATAAAGCCGTTCACTTTTTTCGTGATAGCGGTCTGTGCTCAGCATATTTTGCAACCAAAGCGCAATAAGTAATGCTCCTGCCATTCCGATTGCCAGACCGAGAATATTAATAGCTGAAAAAGCTTTGTTTTTTAACAAATTCCGCCACGCGATTTTGATGTATGTCTTGATCATGTTGTTTATCTTGAAATAATTATTCGTCCCTTAATGTTTTCACCGGATTGTGATTTGCCGCTCTGATTGCTTGTGAGCTTACCGTCACGAAGGCTACCAAAAGGGCTGCAGCACCTGCCAGTGCAAAAATCCACCATTGAATCTCTATGCGATAAGAGAAATCCTGCAGCCATTTATTCATTGCCCACCATGCAATTGGTGAAGCAATTAGAATAGAAATAATAACAAGCTTGACAAAATCTTTGGATAGCATCGCCGTAATTCCAGTTACTGAGGCGCCCAGTACTTTACGAATACCAATTTCTTTGGTCTTCAGCTCGGCGATATAAGATGCCAGTCCAAATAAACCCAGACAGGAAATAAAGATCGCTAGCCCAGAAAAGATGAAAGCGAGTTGTGCCGTTTGTTGTTGGTCCTTGAATTTAGCGGCAAATTTTTGATCGACAAATTGATACTCGAAGGGATACGCGGGATTGAATTTTTTAATAATTTGTTCGATTTTTTTGAGCTGATCGCTCATCGAAGCTGTGGCATTTGTACGGATAACCAGATTAAATAGTGCTGTCTTATTCGCATAGATGAGCATGGGCTTTACCGGATTATAAGGAGAACCGCTGATATAGTCGTTTATTACGCCGACGATGGTATAGGTATTGTCTCCCCATTTAAGAAAGCTCCCGATAGGATTTTCCAATTTCATTTCTTTGACGGCAGCTTCATTCAGCAATGCAGCAGTACTATCTGCGGCTAATCTAGAATAATCGATATCACGTCCTGCTATGAGCTTTAATCCCAGTGTTTTGACAAAGTCACTTTCTGCTCTTCCCAGATCAAACCCCATTTTTTTCTCTTGCTCAGGAGTCGCTCCTACCCAGGAAAAGCCACCCCAAGAATTTCCAGAACTACCAGTGATTGATGATCCTATCCTTGTGACAGCTGTAGCAACTCCATTATTGATCAATTCTGATCTGATCGCCTCATAGTTTTTCCCTAAATCACCTTCCATTCCGATTTCGAGCAATTGAGCGGTATTATAGCCAACGTCTCGCTGTCCTGCATATTCAATTTGCTGCCTGACGACAATGGTAGCAATTATAAGTATAACAGCTATGCTAAATTGAAAAACAACCAACAATTCCCGAAAATTCAATGAAAACTTTTTTGACCGCGCAAATATTTCTAATGATTTAATGGGTTTGAAAGCGGACAGTACAAATGCAGGATATAATCCGGCCAATAGTCCCGTTATAAAGATAAAGCCTATCAACGACAGCCATATTGTTGTATCTGAGAACGAAAAGGCTAACGGTCTATCTAAAATCTTGTTAAATAACGAGAGTGTAAGCTTAGTCAATACTATCGCGCTTAGGCCTGATATAAAAGCTAGCAGTACTGATTCGATAAGAAATTGGACAATTAAATTGAGACGTCTGGCTCCTACAACTTTTCGTACAGCAACTTCCTTTGCTCTTTTTTGGCTGCGGGCGGTACTAAGATTGATAAAATTAATGCAGGCAATCAATAATATCAATACACCAATTCCTGCAACCAGTTTAACCTGATCAATCTTTCCCCCAACTGGAATACCTTGTTCGAACCTGGAATACAGATGCATTTTGGATATCGGATATAAAAACAGCGATCCTTTTAGCTCCTTGTTAGATTTTTTTTCGATCATATTGATGAGCTTATTATTGAAAGCCTCAATATTGGTTCCCGATTTTAACTGCACATAGGTTGAAAATGTAATTGTATTCCAATTTGGCGAATATTTGCTAGCATCAGCTAACGGGATCAGATAATTAAAATCGAAATTGGTATTACTTGGCAAATCTTGCATAACAGCAGAAACTTTATAAGGCTCCTTATTGTCGAGCATAATGGTTTTATCCAATGGGTCAATATCCCCAAAGATATTTTTTGCCAAACTTTCTGTTAAAACAATATTCTTTGTTTCTGCTAAGGCCTGTTGATTATTGCCCCGTCGAAGTTTGAAATCAAATAACTGCAGAAATGACGGGTCGACCTCATTTCCTTTTGATTTGATTTTTTTACCATCAAACGACAGTAGTCTGTTTGTACTAAAATACATGCGAGCTGCACGTTCTACTTCTGGATAATCTTCTATTAGGGCTGGAGCTGCTCGCCCTGAGGTGACGTCCATTAGACTTATTTTTCCCTCATCATTCTGGTATTTGTTCCAAATCTTATACAAGCGATCTTTATTGCTGTAAAAATTATCGAATTGCAATTGGTTTTGTATCCATATCCCAATGATCAGCACCGCAGTCATGCCTATGGAAAGTCCAATGATGTTAATTGCGGAGTGGCCTTTGCTTTTCCACAAGTTTCGCCAAGAAATTTTAAGGTAATTCTTTATCATCGAATTGATATTTTGAATTATTCATAATTTACTATCCCATAATCCATTTATCCAAATGGATAGCTGTATTCATGGTGGTACACAATAGAAAATGGTTAATTCAATTCGTTTGCCATAAATGTAATGTTTTGATTTTTAGGTTTTTGTTCTGCTTTTTTAAAACCTAAAATGTTCGGAAACGGACAGTTTGGTGTACGTCCCCGAACAAATTGGTCTTATTCGCTTCTTAATGTTTTCACTGGGTTTGCCCAGGTTGCTTTGATCGCTTGGTAACTAACGGTCAACAAGGTAATGACTAAGGCTGTTAAGCCTGTAGCCGCAAATACAGTCCAGGTAATTGATATGCGATAGACATAATTTTCAAGCCAAGATTCCATCAGAAGATAAGCCAAGGGGGCAGCAACAAGAAATCCGATCAATGTTAACCAGACGTATTCGGTACATAATAATCTCCATAAGCCAAGTTCTGAGGCACCTAACACTTTACGGATACCAATTTCTTTTTCGCGTTGCTCCGTTAGAAATGCCACCAGAGCATATAAGCCAAGACAGGAAATCAGTATGGCAAGGCCGGTAAAAATGCTTGTCAGGCTTTTGATCATTTCCATTTGTTGAAATTCTCTGGCATATTCCTGATCAGTGAAAGCATAATCAAACGTAAGATCCGGATCTATGCGATTGAACGTTGTCGCAATGGCTTTTAAGTCCTGTTTAAGATCTTGGCCTTCATTCAATTGAAGCGTAATTTTGTTCTTTGGTAAAAATTTGAGAAAATATGCTGTCGGCGTAATCGATTTAAAAGGCGATTCGGAAAGTGTATTCTTGATAATACCTACGATATGATAGTCGATACCCGCACGTGAAAGCTGTTTGCTGTTAAGATCTGTAACTCCCATAAATCTAGCCGCAGCTTCATTCAGAATAACGCCCGTTGAATCTGTTTTATAATCTTTTGAGAAATTGCGACCTTTTATAAAATTCCATTGTACAGTCTCTGCAAAGTTGTCATCTACGGTGAAGATACCCATGATTGCACCATCTTTGCTGTCGTTTCCCTGCCAATTAAATCCACCCCCTGTCAACGATAGACGGTTCACAAAGTTAGAAGAAAGGGCAGCATCCTGAATTAATCGCTGCTCGATTAATTCTTTCCGGAGGACATCAAAGTTTTTGACGATTGTTGGATTGGAGGAAGTAATATTCACCAAATTGGAACTTTTATAACCAATCGGACGGTCTTTTGTATAGTGCAATTGTTTGATGACCAAATAGGTTGCAATCATCAGAAAGATGGAAATCGCAAATTGTACAATAACCATTCCCTTTCTGGTATTGAATCCTCTTTTGCCGATGTTCATCTTTCCTTTGAGCGCAAGGATCGGATTAAAAGAGGATAAGAATAGCGCGGGGTAAATTCCAGCTAGGATTCCAACAGAGAAAATCCCCAAAAAGGAGTATAGGTAGAACTGAATACTCGTAAATGGAACGTGCAATGTGGTATTGGTAATTGTATTTATCCAAGGGAGAAGTAGTGTCGCCAATAGCACCGCGATCAAAAAGGCACCACATACTGCCAGCGTCGATTCAACTAAGAAGCCTGCAATAAGTTGCCGGCGATTGACCCCAACAGATTTTAAAACCCCAATTTCTTTTCCTCTTTTTAGACTTCTTGCTGTACTGAGATTGATAAAGTTTATACTGGCCAATAATATAATGAATACACTGATCCACGCAAACATCCAGACATACTGAATTTGCCCACCTACGTTCTTTCCATTTTTAAATGAGTCGTATAAATGCCATTTGGACATAGGATGTAACAAGATCTCAGGTTTTATATCCGTCAGTTTTTTGTTGATGATATTTGTCAGTTTATTCTCTAAGGAAGAAACAAATGCTGGATTATCGATCCTGGCGAAGGTGCTAAAATAGCAATTGGACCAGCTTTCTTCTATGTCTTGGTTTTTAGCGAGATAATCGACAAATGGTAATACATAATCCAAACCATAGAAGGTATTGTTTTCGGGAATATCTTTATAAACACCTTGAATGGTATATTGCTCTTTTCCATTCAACTGTAGAGTTTTCCCAATAACATCGGTTTTATCGAATAGTCGCTTGGCTAGAGATTCGGATACGATGATGGTGGATGGAGTATTTGGCGTAGTACTATTTCCCTGCGAAGATTCGAAGGAAAATAGTTCAGCAAATTTTCCCATCGCATAAAATCCTGGTGCATTGAGTTTTTTATCGCCTACTTTGATATTATTGCTTTCCATATTGGTCACCAAAGCTGCGTCTGGCATCTCATTTTTGAAATCTGACGCAATTGTTTTGACCAAGGGAATAGGGGTGGAGCGATCAGTAGATTTCTCATTGTTGAAAGTTCCCGTCATCATTACCTGATAAATATGTCGGTAATTGCTGTAATGTTTATCAAACGAGAATTGTTTTAATACCCATAACGTACTCACTAGAGCAACAGTAAATCCCAGGGCCAGTCCAAGGATATTAATTGCTGTATTTAAAGGGTTGCGTTTAAAATTTCGTAAAGCAGTTTTCAGAAATAATTTAATCATGGTGGTGTTTATTTTTGGTCCTTAAATATAAGCTATTCATCGTGCAGACTTTTTACGGGATTGGCGTAAGCAGCTTTGATGGATTGGAAACTAACTGTAAATAATGCAATAGCAATTGTTATCCCACCCGCGTATAAAAATATAGTCATGGGGAGTGTCGTTCTAAAGGCAAAGCCATTGAGCCAGTTTATGCTGCAATACCAGGCTATTGGTATAGCGATGACATTAGCCAAAATTACTAAGACTAAAAATTCCTTGTTTAACAGTTGTATAATATTGAATACAGTTGCTCCAAGGACCTTTCTGATCCCAATCTCCTTGGTTTTGGCCTGTGCAGTATAGGTGCATAATCCCAGGAGTCCTAGACAGGAGATCAGGATAGCGATCAGTGCGAAGAAATTGAATAAGGTACCCTGTTTCTGTTCATTCGTATATTGCTTTTGGTAATTTTCATCAAGGAAACTATAGTTCATAGGCATATCATCATAATAGTTTTTCCAAATCTGTTGCATTGAGTTCAAAGCGGATTTAGCTCCGGAAGCTGTTGTTTTGATATAAAGTTGCCAGCAATCTTTGGGACTGTATTGGAATACCATCGGCTCAATTTTCTGTCTCACACTTGCATAATTAAAGTCTTTTACCACACCTATAATAGTTCCGGGAACGGTTCTAATCCGTAGGCGTGTGCCAATGGGATCTTTTAGCCCCATTTCGCGTACTGCCGTTTCATTGATAATAAAATGTGTTGAATCTGCTGTTGATCCCGTAAAATTACGACCTTGCGTAAGTTTTATCTGAAAAAAGCTAAGCGCAGACTGGTCCGAATATGTAATATTGAACCAGAGATTTGATTTGCTGGGCTTTCCATCCCAATCGTTGTCTCCAGTGGAACCACCCCCATAGATCATATCCCGACCAAGACGGATAACGGCATCAATATCCTTATTTTTTAGAAGTTCACTCTTGACTGCATCAAAATGGTTAGACATCTTTGGTGCCATGGCAATAGAAATAATATGATCTTTTTCGTAGCCTAAATTTTGATGTTTTATGTAATCCAATTGGCGACCGATAACAATTGTTAACGTAATCAGGATAATAGAGACCGTAAACTGCAAGACAACTAGTATCTTCCGTGCACTGGAATTTTTTAGGACAAACCGACCTTTCAATACCTTAATCGGATCAAATTTCGATAAAAGGAGGGCGGGATATATACTGGTGAGCAGCAATGTACCGAAGAGCATCGTCAATATACTTGTCCATAGCGTAGGATTGCTGAGCTGCAGAGAAATATGTTTTCCGGAGAAGTTATTAAACAAAGGAAGGCAACTAAAAACGATTGCTAATGCCAGGGTTGAGGCAATGGTATAGAGCATGGTTGTTTCCAATATAAATTGGAAAAAAAGCTCCTTTTTACCGGCCCCGATAATTTTACGAATACCCACTTCTTTGGCGCGCGACAAAGAACGTGCAGTAGAAAGATTGATATAATTGATGCTTGCGATGACAAGAATCATGATGGCTACACCTATAAAAATTCGAACATTGCCTATTCCCCCATCATTACCGTCCATCTGGTACAGATGTACCTTTGCCAGCGCTTGCGTAACGTACGGTACAGGGGCATCTTCGGGTTTATTCCGTTCGTGTATGGATTGTAATTTTTGCGCGATAGTTGTGGGGTTGGCATCAGGTCTCAACTGTAGATAAGTTTCAAACGAAAAATTGGACCAATCTTCATCCATGGAGGATAGAAAGGTTTTATTGTCATAGGTCGTTTTGTTTTTGATATAAGCATGTTCATTGAATCGCGATATCGGCAGTAAGACCTGAAATTGAAAGGTAGAGTTTTCCGGATAATCGGCAATGACGCCAGAGACAACACAGAGATCCTCAATGCCCAATATTACTGTTTTTCCAATAGGATTCTCATCGCCAAAATAACGGTGTGCCGTGCTTCGGGTGATCACAACGGAATTGTTATCAGGAAAAGGCTGCTTCTGGTTGCCCTGAATAAGAGGAAAATCAAAAACACTAAAATAACTTGGATCTACAAAAGCGAAATTCTTTTCTCTAAATCTTTTGTCTTTATACTTGATGGCGGCATCACCGATCCTAAGGATACGTACAGCGTCTTGAACCTCAGGAATCTCCTTCTTAGCAAAGCTTCCAACAGGAGCAATGATGGACCCAAAGATCCGTTTTGATATGCCCGTGCCGCCTTCTATACCAATTTTATAAATGGATTGTTGATGTTTATGGAAGCGGTCATAGGATAGTTCATCCTGAATCCAAAGCAATAAGAATATCCCTACAACTAATCCTGCTGTTAACCCTAAAATATTAATGACGCTATAAAATTTGTTAGAAAAAATACTTCGCCATGCAGTTTTTATGAAGTTCTTTATCATTGTTGTGGGATTTAAATCTTTAATTCATGTTATAAATGAAAGTTCAACTTGATCTATTCGTCTCTCAAACTATTTACCGGGTTAGCTTTTGCTGCGATAATACTTTTGGCTGATAGAACGATGCCTGCGAAAGCAATCAAGCTTAGGGCAGACAAACCAAAAATCCACGGATTTATTGTAGTGCGATACACGAAATCATTTAACCAGTTATGCATAAAATAATAAGCGATGGGAAAGGCAACCAAACAGGCTATGGCAACCAGGGAAAGTAAGTTCCGAAGCAGTAAAAATGTGATCTGGAAAACAGAAGCACCTAAAACTTTACGTATACCAATCTCTTTTGTCCTTTGATTGGCTGTAAATATCGCTAGCCCAAATAAACCTAATCCTGCAATAAATACAGAAAGCCCTACAGCCCAGGATAAGAGCTTAGAGAGCTGTTTCTCTTGGGTATAAAAATTTTGAATAACCTCATCCAAAAAGCGCAGATCCAGTTCGTCATCAGGGAAAACCGATTTATAACTTAAAGTGATCTTGTCTATCGTGTTTTTCCAGTTTTCAGGATGCGACTGGTCCAATGCAATATGGAGTACATATCCTGTCTTGCTGCCTGTATACAGGACCGGTTTAACCCCTTGTCGTGCAGAAGCCAAATCAAAATCTTCCATTACACCAACGATGATATTTTGTCCATTTTCGAAGGTTTTACCGATGGCATCCTGAGGATTCTTGATATGCAGTAACTCCAGTCCTTTTCTATTGATCAACATTTCACTTGTTGAATCCCGTAAACGGACATTTCTTCCTGCTAAAAGTGGAATTTTATAAACATCTAAATAGTTCTCATCACCCGACCGGCCATCGAAGGTCAGGGATTCCTTGTCTGCCGATTGATCGTAAGCGATTACGGTAGTCATCCAGCCGTTCATTGCAGGGGCGATATTCCCAAAGCTGATGGCCTTGATATCTGTTAGTTTCTTGAGCTCGTTTTTAAGGATGACACCTTTCGCAGAGTTTTGGAAGGCCCCGGGGATGTAGATATTGACAATGGCGTCTTTCTGAAAGCCCATATCCTTATGGGTGACATAGTTGATTTGGCGAACGACAATGAGCACACAAATGAGAAAAGCCTGCGCCATGACAAACTGAAAGATGGTCAGTGCTTTGCGTAGCCACGAGCTGCGGGAAAGATTGGTGTTTTTTCCTAGTTGGTTTTTGAGCGCTAGTACCGGCGCATATCCTGTCAGTACCCAAGCAGGATAAAATCCGGCTAATAATGTAACTAAGATCAATTGCGCGAACAGAAAGAAAACAATAACTGTTTTGTCCAAACGATCCAAGTTTAAGTTTTTGGGAATAAATCCTTCAAAAATATGTAAGAATAAAGGAAGCAATAGTACAGCAAGTATTGTTGCGGATAAGGTAATAAGGAATGTTTCTAGTAGGAATTGTTTGATCAATGTCGCCTTAGAACTACCTAGTGTTTTGCGGATGCCAACTTCCTTGGCTCGTTCAATAGACTGAGCTGTGGATAGGTTAATGAAATTTACAGCACCCAAAGCGAGGAGGAAGAAGGCCAGCACGATCAGATTGCGAAGCGTTCCCGGGTGAGTAGCGTCATAGTTAAATCTCGTGTCAAAATGCACATCTGCCAACGCTTGTAACTCAAGTTTATCGTTGATTTTCTCTCCTTCTTTATATTTATATTTTTTAAGGAGATTAGCAATATTGCGTTCCAATAGAGGAGGATTAGGCTGTGCTTTTGTTTTAATGAGTACCTGATGGGAGTCGGATATACTATTCCATGCGTCCCAGCTATACATATCTTTCAGACTATTGTTTTGTGGGATCGTTGATTCGGCAATGAAACTGTCAAAATTAAAATCCGAATTATGTTGCGGGTTTTCAATTACTCCGGCCACTTGCAATGGAATACTATCTGCATAGATGACTGTTCTACCGATTACATCTGAGGGGGATTCCTTACCGTAGAATTTTTCCAAAGCCTTTTTTGTAAGGACAATATTGCCAGCTGTATTTAAGATCTGGGCATTTCCAGCTAACCATTTATATGTAAAAATATCGAAATATTGACTATTCGTAAAAACGATGTGTTGTTCTTTTGGAAAAACCTGAAATTTGTCTATTGTCAAAGAAATCTTAAGCTTCTGTACATGGCTACGATAAATAGGGGCTACTGCTTCCAAGTTGGGCAACTCAGACTGCATGGTACGTACTAATGGCACGTAAACACCGGCGTTTTTGAATTCACCGTTACTGACAACCCGATAGACCTGTTTTTGATTGGGAACATGTTTGTCAAAACTATAATCGTATTGGATCATTAAGAAAATAACAAGAGTCGCCGTAATACCAATCGCGAGACTCGTGATGTTGATGAACGTAATCAACTTATGTTTTTTAAAAAAACGATAAGCTGTTTTTAGTGAGTTTCCAATCATTGTTACTTCATTTTTTTGTTAATCCTACATTTTACTATAATCTGTATTGCTATTCGTCCCGTAAGCTGTTTACTGGATTCAGCAGCGCAACTTTGAAAGTTTGGAATCCAATTGTTATAAAAGCCACTAGTGTAACTGTCAAAGCGGCGACAACATAGGCCCACCAAGGCATTTCGATGCGGTATACGAAATCATTTAGCCAGCTACTGAATAAGTAATATGCAATTGGTCCGGCAATCAGAAAAGCAATACAAATCAATTTGATGTAGTTAGCGGAGAGTAAATGAATAATGCCGGTGATACTTGCACCGAGAACTTTACGGATGCCGATCTCTTTGCTTCTTGATTCGGCTGTGTATGCTGCCAGTCCCAATAGCCCCAGACAGGCAATAAATAAAGTCAAACATGAAAATAGAGTCATGACATTGGATGAACGAATTTCATTTTCATATTGATTTTGTACATATTGATCTAAAAAAGAAAAATCAAATGCAGCTTCTGGAGCAACAGCTGTATATATCTTCTTTATTTGTTCGATATATCCTTGAACATTTGTTGTTTTATAACGGATCAATAAGTTGCGTGGTGATTCCGATGGATCATTCATGGTGTAATAGCTGTAACCCCCGATTTCAGATTTAAGGTTTGCATAATTAAAATCCTGGACGACACCGGTGATGATCGAGTTGGTCGGGTTCGTCTCGGTGACAATATGTTTTCCAATGGCTTCCTGTGGAGATTTATATCCTAAGTAACTCAATACTTTCTCGTTGATCAACATATAACAAGTGGAATCTGGACGTCCCCAAATGTCGGGTAAATCTGTTCCGGCAAGCAGTTTTAATCCAAGTGTATTCACTGTCTTTCCATAAGTAACACAACTTAGTGTTGGTAACCCCTGTTTATCTGTGCTGAGTTTATAAGTTGTTTTTCCACTTTCATTAAATCCGGGTATAGATTGTGCCAAAGTCGTGGATACTGTGTTGGTTAGGTTTTGAACCTGCTGACTAAGGGTCTGGAGTTTTTTCTGACTTTTTAAAGAACGGATAGAAATAGAGACAACATTTTCAGGTTGATAGCCTAAATCCTTGTTCCGTATAAAATTCATTTGCGCTAGCATAACACTAATCCCGATAATCAGTACGATCGAAATAGAAAACTGGCAGACAACTAGTATTTGTCTGATTAAGACTGTTTTTCCTTGTTTGTTGTATCCTTTGTTCATTAAGGATATCGATTTAATGTTGGAAAGAAATAGGGCTGGATAGCTGCCGGCGACAAACGTAATGACCAGCCATGCGAATGCCAATATCCCCAGCATATTCCAATTAAGAAGATGTTGAATTGTCATATCGGTCTTGCCTACTAAATTGAATGCGGGAATGAATATGACGGCGAGGATAACCCCTATGAGCATCGCGAAGAGACTGATCGTAGCAGTTTCCACAAAGAATCGCATGATAAGTTGGTTACGCGTAGCACCAAGCACTTTATTGACACCTACTTGTTTCGCATTTTTCTGTGATTTGGCTGTTGCTAGATTCATGTAATTGATGCATGCAATCACGATGACCAAAAAAGCAAGAACTGATAGTGTCCTAACAATGTTTATATTTCCGGCACGTGTCGTAACACCTTTCGTTAGATCTGATGAATAGAGATGTACCTTAGATAACGGTTGCAGAAAAAATTGCGTATAATATTGATGGTCTTTTTCTATGTATTTATCAATCAATTTCGTCGCTTCTTGGGCAATAGTTGCCGAATTTGCTCCGTTTTTTAATACGATATAGGTTTCGTAGCTCGCATTGCTCCAGTGCACATTTTGTCCCATCCATGTATCCATAATATTCATGACCATGTTACAATCTATTGTGCTATTGGCCGGGAGGTCTTTAAAGACACCGGTTACCTGTACGGTATCCCGTTGATTGATGCTGATTAGTTTGCCGACTGCTTCCCGTGTACCAAATAATTTTTCTTTTGATGATCGGGAAAGTACAATGCTCTTTTTGTTCGAAAAAGCCGTACGTGCATTTCCTTCAATAAACTGGAAATCGAATATGGAGAATAGAGTCGAATCTGCAAGGTATAATTGTTTTTCGGAGAAGTTATTATTCTCGGTGCGTATAGAAGCTATTGCGCCGTAGCCGTCTTTTACGAGACGAACCATATTATCCACCTGCGTAATATCTGATTTTAAGGCTGGGCCTACTGCATTAGGTAGCGTGATCATTTTTTCCTGATTATATTCTGCGGAAAGTTTCATGTAGACCCGATAGATATTACCAGCTTTTGAATACATGGTATCAAAACTCAATTCCTGTCGGATAAAGGCAAATAATAAGAGCGATACGCAGATCCCAATAGCCAGCCCACTAATATTAAGAATACTGAAAAATCGATTGGCTCCGATGGTTCGCCATGCTGTCTTTATGTAGTTCTTGATCATGATCGTGTGTTTGTGTGTTTTGCTATATATAAAGTTGTTTCTGGATTATGCTAGTTATTCATCTCTCAGACTATCTACAGGATTAGCTTTAGCGGCTTTAAATGTTTGGTAGCTAACGGTAATCAGGGCAATGACAACGGCGGACAACCCAGCAAAAGCAAACATCCACCATTTTGGTTCAATATGGTACGCAAAATTGTCCAGCCATTTGTTCATCGCTATCCACGATAATGGTGTGGCGATACAAATTGCGATGACCAATAATCGGATAAAATCGGAAGAAAGCAACATCACTAAATTATAGATGGATGCACCGAGAACCTTCCGCACCCCGATTTCTTTGGTGCGCTGTTGCGCCGTATAAGTCACAAGTCCCAGTAAACCCAGACAAGCAATGAAAAGGGCAAGGCTTGAAAATGCGGTAAAGAGTCTTCTAAAATTAAAATCGGCTTCGTATTGACGGTTAAAATTATCATCTAAGAAACTATATAGAAAGGGACGGTGGGGGGCGAGTTCAGCCCATAATTTGCCAATTCGTGCGATTGTTTTTTGATTGACATTTTGTAGATTCACGGCCAAATAACGGCTGCTACTTGGTTCAAGGCGCAAGGTTAACGGTTCAATTTTTCGGTGTAAGGAAAGGTAATTAAAATCTTTAACAACACCGATGACAGTACCTTCTTTGCCCCATTGTCTGAATTGTTTTCCTATAACGTCTTCTGGATTTGAATAGCCCCATAATTTGGCTGCAGCTTCATTAATCACAAGTGAATGGGCGCTATCTGCTGGGAAATCGCGTGAATAGGCTCTTCCCGCAGCCATCTTGATGCCCATATCGGGGATAAAGTCTATATCTACTTCATAGAGTGAGGGAGCAAAATTGGTCATTTTTCCATCTGTTGACATAATCTCTGTTCCTGCATTTGGAAAAAATGCTCCCGGAACGGTGCGTGAAGCTGTTACAGACTGTACATCTTTATCCTTTGCGAGTGTATTTTTGATTGCCTCTAAGTTATTGTTGACTTTTTCGTCAAAATTGTAATCGATGATTAGCCGTTGTGCTTTTTGAAATCCAAGGTCTTGCTGTTGCAACTGATTCAATTGCGAAAATACGATCACAGTTCCTGCAATCAGTGCAATGGAAAGGCAGAATTGAAAAACGACGAGACCCCGACGTAACAATGTCCCGCCTTTACTGTTGCTAAAAGCTCCTTTAAGGACTTGAATTGGTTTAAAGCTAGCCAAGATCAATGCTGGGTAACTTGCTGCTAAAAGTCCGGTGAAGGTTGTTGCTAAAAGAAATATTGACCAAGTATTACCGTTCATTAATGATGAATAGGTCAGGTGTTTCCCAGAAAATACTTCTAAAAAAGGGAGAAAAGCAAGTACAAGAACAATTGCCAATAATCCACTGAAAAAGACAAGAGCCAGCGATTCAGACATAAATTGGAGAATCAGATTACTTTTATTAGCGCCGATTGCTTTTCGGACACCAACTTCCTTGGCACGTTCCATGGATCTGGAAGTAGCCAGATTCATAAAGTTCACACAGGCAATCAGCAGAATAAATCCGCCGATGATCGTGAAAATATACAAATTTTGATAGCTACCAGTTGGCCCGGGTTGACGATCTGCCGTAGAATGCATATAAGCCTGAAGCATGGGCTCCAGATGGAAATTGTATCTAGAATTGGCATTTTCTTGCACCGGGATATGTCGCTTGAGAAAATCAGGTATCTTCTGATTGAATTTTATAGGATCAAAGTCTTTTGAGACGAGAAAATATGTGTAAAAGTCCACATAGCCCCAACCTTCTTTTTCGAAGATATCTGGCCTTGCTTTCCGAAAGGTGCTCATGGATAGCAAGGCATCGAAGGTAAAATGTGAATTTGCGGGGACATCAGCCATCACAGCTGTCACGGTATATAGACCTGCGTCTGCGCGGCCGGCAGCGAGCCCACCTTCAATTGTTTTGCCAATAGGGTTCTGGTCGCCGAAATATTTTTTAGCTGTGCTCTCTGTTAATACAGCGGAATAAGCGTTTTTTAAGGCTGTATGGGGATTACCAGCTAAAATTTTCCAACTGAATACATCGAATGCTGTAGAATCCATAAAGAATACATTTTCTTCCTGAAATCTTTTATCTCCTTGTTTGAGTAGGATAGAGGTTAGTCCTGAGAATTGAACGACCTTCTCGATTTCCGGAAAATCGGCTTTCAAGGCATCACCAATTGGGGCATTCCCCCAGATCTGATGCTGCTCTGTGTTACCGACTTCTTTATAGTCATGTACGACACGATAAATGCGGTCTTTGTTAGTATGGTATTTATCGTAGGAAAGTTCATTCTGTACATAAATAACGATTAATAAACAGCAAGCCAGGCCAATGGCAAGGCCTACGATATTTATGGTGGCATACCCTCTATTATTAAGGATATTACGCCAAGCTATTTTTATATAATTTTGTATCATGGATGCTGTTTTTTAATTTATTCAGTTATGTAGGTTATTTGTTTCTAGTAATTACCTTATGAGCTCTTCATTATTTTATGTATTCATCTTTTAAACTATTTTGAGGTTGGCCAATGCCCCTTGTTTGTTAATGAAATAATCGTGTAGAGATCGTAATGGGATCATTTCTGATACCCATCACTTTCTCTGATCACTATTGAGCTTCTTTTATTCATCTCTTAGACTATCTACTGGATTGCTCAAAGCCGCGCGAACGGCCTGATAGCTAACGGTGATAATTGCAATCAGCAGGGCCAAAATACTTCCAAGGACAAACGTTTGTACGTCCAGATCTGTTTTATAGGCAAAATTGCTCAACCATTGTTTCATTAGGTAAACCGCGATAGGGCATGCTATCAAAATGGCAATAGAAACGAGTATCACGAAGTTTTTTCCTAATAATCGGACGACGCCAAAGGTGCTTGCTCCAAGTACCTTGCGGATTCCGATTTCTTTTATGCGCATTTGTGCTTCATGAGTCGCTAATGCAAACAAGCCCAAAGCGGATATAAAAATTGCAATGCCAGCAAAAATGTTGAATAGGAGACCTGTCCGGTGTTCCGATTTATATAAATTGTCAAATTGCTGATCAATGAATGTATAGTTAAAAGGAGTATCGGAAGGATAACGGTTATATATTTTTTCTAATGCCTTAATCGCCTGAGGAGCTTTTGTTGTACTTGTTTTGACATATAAAGTACCCGCTCCCCAACGTGTCCAGAAGACCATCGGGCCTATTTTGTCTTTGATGGATTTAAAGTGAAAGTCTTTTACCACACCAATAATTTGTCCCGGGACATCATGAAAACTCATATTGGACCCCACGTATGGCGGTTTTAAACCCATTTGTTTTGCCAAGGTCTCGTTGATGATATATCCAGACGAATCAGTCGGCATGCCAGTAAAGTTTTTTCCTTCCAGAAATTGCATATTCATCAGAGGAATAAAATCCTTATCGATGGTTGCCTGTGCAACAATCAGTTTGTTGTCTTTGGACTTGCCCGGCCACTCTATGTCTCCAGTGGCATTTCCGAAATCCGTCATATTGTAAACACCGGACAAGGAGACAGCCTGTATGGCGTTGTTGTTTTTGAGTTCGGTTCGTATCGCATCAATATGTTTATAGGCTTCCTCTGGAAGACCAAGGGTCATGACATGGTCTCTGTCATATCCAAGATTGATCTTTTGGATAAAGGCCAATTGGTTTCGGATTACCAACGTACATACAATCAGCGTCACGGAGAGCGTAAATTGGAAAACCACCAATATTTTACGCATTGTATTTGAGGAAATACCTTTTACGGATTTTCCTTTTAACGAATGGATTGGATTGAATGATGAAAGTTGTATCGCAGGATATATGCTGGACAGACCCAATGTCCCTATAATCGCAGCACCAATGTACAGCCATATCGCGGTATTACGGAAAGAAAAGCTGATTGATTTTTGTGCAATTTGATTATATCCTGTATGAAGGATCAATATAAGAATGAAAGCTATTAGCAGCGAGCAAAGGAATACGACAACCGTTTCTGTAAGGAATTGTAGGAATAGGTGGAGACGGTTGGCACCGATTATTTTGCGGATACCGACATCTTTCGCCCGATCCAATGCCCTGGCGGTGCTCAGATTGACATAATTTACCGCACCGATGACCAGCAGCAATATGGCAATGATCCCAAAAATCTGCACCATGCGGAGCGTCGATTTATTGCCGTCAGGAGCAATTAGATGCATGGTTTTTAAGGGGTCTAAAACAAATACGGTCGAATTTTCACCGTCGCGAGCTTTGGTATAGGAGTCTGTGACAGATTTACCGATGAGTGCTGCAGAAGCGTAGGGTTTGACCTTAACATAGGTTGAAAAACTGTAGCTGCCCATATCTTCATCTATTGTTTTCCATTTGCCATTACCGCCCCAGTTTGTAAATCGCTGTGCATGATAACCCAGTGGGATAACGACGTCGAACTGCATTGAGGAGTTTTGCGGGATATCTTTTAGGACACCCGCCACGGTGAATAGATCTTTCTGATAACGGAAAGTTTTTCCGATAGCCTGCTGGCTATTAAAAAGTTTTTCGGCAGTCGATGGGGTGATAAGCGCCTGTTTGTAATTTAGCTGAAAACCTGAAAGAGAACCTTCTTGCAACGGGAAATGAAACATGTTGAAAAAATTGCCATCAACATAATAGATATTCATATCTGTTACGGGACGTTTCAGCTTATCATTGACCAGTGTGCTATTATAATCCTGTGAAACGCGCGTTGCGTACTCCACCTCGGGTACATTTTGTGCATAGTTTCCAATCGGACCTGGAGAAGTACCCCATATAGAACCATTGTGCTCAGGATCTAAATGAGCATTGACTTTGTAGATATGCTCATAGTCTGGATGGAATTTATCAAAACTTTGTTCATCCTGTACCCAGAGAATAATTAATATCGAGGCAGTAAGACTGACCGACAAACCTAATATATTGATAGCGGTATAGAACTTTCTTTTCCTTAGTTCTCTGATTGCCGTTATTAAATAATTCTTTATCATAGGGATAGGTGTTAATTGTATTGATTATTATTGTGCCTCTTTACTCTTCTATTCATCTCTTAAGCTATCTACCGGATTTGCACGGGCAGCACTGACGGATTGATAGCTCATGGCTAAAAATGCTACGCCAATAGTTACTATCGCTGGAATAATAAACATCCACCAGCTGAGCTCTATTTTAAAAGCAAAGTCTGTTAGCCATTTATCAATCGCCAGCCAAGCAATCGGTGTAGCAATTAGGATCGAGATAACAATTAGTTTGATATAATCTTTTGAGAGCAGTAGCACAATTCCACTGACCGTGCTTCCCAAAATTTTTCGGATACCGATCTCTTTTGTCCGTTGATGCGTAGTTAATGTCACTAAACCGATCAATCCCAAGCAGCTTAATAGAATGGTAATTGAGGTTGATAAATTGATTATTTTATAAAAACGATAGTCTTTCTCGTAGAGCTCCTTGATCCGCTCGTCATAAAATTGGTAGGTAAATGGTGCATTTGGATATACGTTTTCCCATTCAGCCTTTATGGATGCAATCGCCTGGTGCCATTTTTTAGGTTCTCCATTTAATTTAATATTAATATTCTGCAGCGTGCCCTTGTTGGTTGATATTTGCATCGCAAGGGGCTCTAATGGAGCGTGGAGATTAAAGTTGTGGAAATCGGCCAGTACGCCGACAATTGTCGTTGGACGATCGTTTACAGAAACGGTTTTGCCAACGGCCTCTGCAGGGGATTTAAATCCAAACTTACTAATGGCTTTTTGATTGACCAGTATTCCTGAAGTTGTATCCGAAAGTTTGAGTGCCCGGCCAGCCAGCAGTTTCATTTTAAATACATCCAAATAATTTTCTTCGATATATTTAAAGGGCATATTGACCAAGATCTGGCCGGTATCGCTCTGCATAACGATATTATTTCCCCATTGGTCGTTATTCATTGGGAGGTGGCCTAGCGAAACCTGATCAATTTCAGGATATTTTTGGAGAAGCTCTTTCAACAGAAATGGACTTTTACCGGAATCTTCCGCTTTTCTATGAGGCAGTTTGAGTGTAATAACAGCATCGTCCTGAAAACCAACATCGCTATTTAAAGCATGTTGTAATTGCAAACCCATGATCACTGTCAGGACGACAAAAGCCTGAGCAATTACAAATTGAAAGACAATGAGGATCTTTCTGAGCGAAATGCCACCAAACGAAATTCTATCTGTTGCATGTATTTTGATGGCCTCTACGACATGTACTTTATTGATGAGATAAGCCGGATATAGGCTGGAAATTAACGTTAATAGGGTAATAAGTCCCAATAGAAAGATAAAGACAGGTAGACTATCTGAATAGGCGTTTAGATTTTCCGGAAGATATGAACTAAATGTAAGTTCAAATATTTTGACCAATGGCCAGGAGAATAACAGCCCAAATAGACAGGTAAAAAAGGTTTCTTTGATAAAGGACAGTGTCAGGTGCCGGGGTTGTTCTCCCAATGTTTTCCGAATACCAATTTCTCGGGCCCGGGCAGGAACACGGGCAGTAGTCAGGTTGATATAATTGATACTTGCCAGTATAAGCAGAAATATCGCTATACCTATAAGTCCGAACAACACCTGCTTGTCACTTCCGTTCAAGATAAATTTATTGAAATGCAAGTCCGTAAGTGGTGCTAACTCATAACCAGCTGTTATATTGTGCTGTTTGAATTTGTCGCCCACCATATCATTGAACTTTTTGGTTGCAGCGCTAGTGACTTGCGCGGGACTTCCGTTTTCAGTTAATTTAACATAAACATGGAAATTAGAACTTGAATTCTCCCAATTCTCTGCTTCCTGAGGAGTGGGGTTTACACGGATAAATTCCTTGTTGACAAAACTGCTCGGATAGTCTAAGTCGACGACAACTCCGGTCACAGTAAGGAGCTGATCATCGTATTGCATTGTCTTGCCTAGAAGAGATTTTAAATCTGCATCGGGGAAATATTGCTTTGCACGTGAGGCCGTCAGGATAACTTCATTGTTGTTTTTGAGTGCGGTATTCGGATTACCAACAATCCATTTGTAGGGAACAAGTTTGAAATAGTCCGTAGTGGCTGCAACAATTTTGTCCTGCTCATTGAATTCCAATGTTTCATTGTTGGAACGCTTTACCTTAATGCTTTCAAATGATCGGCTAGCGATAGGTGCAACCAATTCCAATCCGGTCAGATCTTTCTTTAAATTAGTCCCGAGATAAGTGCCAAGAGGGTAGGGAGTTCCATCAAAACGATGGATATTTTCACCTTCCTTAAACGCCGAGTAAAGTTTATAAATCCGTTCCTTGTCGGGATGATTGTGGTTAAAACTAAATTCGTAGTTGACAATTCGAAATACAATCCAGCTTGCGCTGATCCCGATCGCTAGGCCGATAATATTAAGGAAGGTAAACAGGCGGTTACGTCCCCATTGTCTCAAAATTAATTTTAAACCTTTCATCGTTTTATACTTTAAACTCGTTTAATAATACTTGGCGCTTCACTGGTAAGCACTTTAGATTTTTAAAAACATTTCTTGTCCTTAAAATGGACAGCTAGCTTTGCTGGGATCCTAATGATGTAGTTTCCATAATGACCTGACCATCCAGCATACGGATGACACGATCCGAAAATTTGGCGTCATGTTCACTGTGGGTTACCATCACGATAGTTGTACCCGCTTCGTTCAGTTCGGTTAAGAGCTGCATTACCTCGTTGCCATTATTGGAATCTAGATTACCAGTAGGCTCATCGGCAAGAATTAATTTGGGATTATTGACGACAGCACGGGCAACGGCTACACGCTGTTGCTGTCCCCCGGAAAGCTGTTGCGGAAAATGGTTGCGGCGGTGCATGATCTGTACCTTCTCTAATACCTCTTCGACACGTTTCTTACGTTCGGCAGCAGGGACATTGGTATAGACAAGAGGAAGTTCCACGTTTTCGAATACTGTCAATTCATCAATCAGATTAAAACTCTGGAATACGAAACCGATATTGTGCTTACGAAGATCCGAGCGACCACGTTCCTTAAATTTGGCCACTTCGATCTCGTTGAATAAATAGCTTCCTTCGTCCAAATCATCCAATAAACCGATAATATTTAGTAAGGTTGATTTGCCACAACCTGAAGGGCCCATTACTGCGACGAATTCACCCTCTTTCACGTGAATATTCAAATTGTTCAGTGCGACAGTTTCGACTTCCTCTGTGCGGTAATACTTTTGAAGATTGGTTATTTTAATCATATTTTTTGCGCTCATGGTTTTATGTTTTGGGCCCTTGGCAATCGCTTTAGGCTGTTAATATGCTGTTTAATTATATTCTTTTAAATTGTTTATTCGTCTCTGAGTGTTTTGGTCGGATTGGCTACTGCTGCTTTAAAAGCTTGAGAGCTAATTGTCAATAAAGCTATGATAGTCGCCGTCAGACCACTGATGATGAAAATAGTCCATGAAATCTGAATATGATGTGCATAGTTGGTTAGCCATTTGCTCATAATTATCCAGGCGATCGGAAAGGCAATGATGCACGATATTGCCACTAGAATGACAAACTCGCGATTGAGCATCTGGATAAGACCTGAGACAGAGGCACCCAATACTTTGCGAATACTGATTTCCTTGGCGCGTTGTTCGGTTGCATATGCAGCTAGACCAAATAATCCCAAACAGGAAATAATGATAGACATTAAGGCAAATACACTGGATAACTGCTGTACAAAAAGTTCATCTTTAAATTTATTGTTGAAGCTATCATCCAAAAACTTATAGTCGAAGGGGAAGCCGGGATTATTTTTGACAATAATTTTTTCGATTTGTTGAATGGCATTTGGTAAGTCGATTCCAGCCTTTGTCTTGATGGTCATGATACCATTATCTTTATTCATCGGTAGAAATAGCATCGGCTCAGGATCGGCATATACATTGTTATAAACAAAGTTCTTGACGACGCCTGCAATGGTGAGTTTTTCTTCACCGTAACTGATGATGTCACCGGCAACAAGGCCATCTTTTCGGATAAGCTTTGCAAATGCTTCGTTGATGACAACCGACGTACTATCGCCCATAAAATTTTTATGAAAGTTCCTGCCGTCAAATAGCTTTAAATCCAAAGCTGGGATAAGGCCCTCATCGGCGCGCAACATGCCAATCAAAATACTCGCATTTGGATCTTTTCCATCCCAGCTAAAGCCGGATGTATTGGAGTTGATATTAAGGATACTCATATCACTGACACCGACTTCTTGAACGACTCCCGTTGCCAATAATTGATTTTTAATCAGCGGAAGATGTTTAGCCATATCGCCTTGAAGTGCTGTTGTCAATACTTGACTCTTATCAAATCCGAGATCCCTATTTTTGTTATGCTGAATCTGTTGATAAATAATAATGGTACAGATAATCAATACAACTGATGCTGTATATTGCAAGATTACCAGACCTTTGCGTATTAGACTTCCACTACCTGCCTTCTGTTTAGCCCCTTTGATCGTTGAAAGTGGCTTGAATGCAGAAAGGAAAAATGCTGGATAACTACCTGCAAATAGTCCACATGCCAATGTTATTGTTGTCAGAAATAAGAGGTGTGAAGGAGCCAAAATGTTCACCTGAAGTTCTTGGCCGATCATGGTGTTAAAAGGACGGATAAAGATGTATATCAGTAATATGGCCACGAGAGAGGAAATAATAGCCAATACAAGGGATTCTCCCAAGAATTGCGTAATAAGTGATTTGCGGCTTGCGCCAACCACTTTGCGCATACCGACTTCTTTTGCTCTTTTTTCGGACCTTGCAGTTGCAAGATTCATGAAGTTGATGCAGGCAATCAGTAAGACCACCCAGGCGATAAAGGTAAATAGCCGAATATTCTTGATGCCACCTTCTTTTTCGATACCGCTGTTATCAAACTGATTGTAGGTAATCCAACGTTCCATTGGATAAAGGTAATTTTGCGAGAAAGTGACTTCACCCTTGGTTTTGTTTTTGACGAAATCCATCATCAACCTGTTGATTTGTTCAACGTTGGCACTTTCCTCGATTTGAACGAGTGTTTGTAGGCCGTTGTTTCCCCAGTTTTTCAGCCAATCTTGTCCAGTTTCGAACTTTTTAAAAGGGATGAGCCATTGAAAATCATAACTGCTATTTTTGGGTAAATCTTTAATTACTGCTGCTACAATAAATGGCTCACTATTGTTTGTTTTGACAGTTTTTCCCAATGCAGGGCGATTACCAAATAATTGTTTTGCTGCTGTTTCTGATAATACGATATTATTGACTTGATCGAAGGCTGTTTTTCTGTCACCTTCCAGAAATTCCAAGGATAGTACATCAGCAATGCTACCATCAGCATACACCCCAGTTTGAAATATATTATTGTCGCCGACAGAAAACAGCATTGGCGAATTCCAGCTGATGCGCACGGCATGCTTGATACCGGGAATTTCTTTTTCTATGCTTTGGGCAAAAGGTCCTGGAGTAGATTGAAAAACATAGGTGGCGCCATCATATGTCTGTTTTGATTTGACAATGTAGATGTCCTTTTTGTTGGCGAAATTATCGTTGTAGCTCAACTGATTTTCAACCCATAAAAAAATCAACGATGCCGCAGCAATCCCCACCGCCAGGCCAAAAATATTGAGAAAGCTGTAACCTTTGGTTTTCCAAAGATTGCGAAGCGCGGTTTTAATAAAGTTTTTAATCATCGTGTATTATTATTTGTTCTGTATTTTTCTATTCGTCCCTTAAAATCTTTGTTGGATTAACCATTGCCGCTTTCAGAGAAACAGATCCGGCAGTAAGGACCACCAATAAAATAGTTATTAGGCTTGCCAGTAAAAAAATCCAAGGATCTATTGAAGTGCGGTAAACAAAATTGTTAAGCCAATTTGAAATGATAAGCCAAGAAATGGGAAATGCAATAAGGAAAGAAAGTATCACGGGGACCATGTAATCTTTCCCGATCATCATGACAATATCTTGTTTAGATGCGCCTAAGGTTTTGCGGATTCCGATCTCTTTAAGTTTAGCTTCTGTACTGAATAATACAAGTCCCGACAAACCAATACATGAAAGCAAGATCGTAATGGCAGCAAATAGTTGGACAAGTTTTCCATGAATAACATCTTTTTTATACATTTTATCAAAAGATTCGTCCATAAAAGAATAATTGAATGCTGATTCGGGATTATATTTATTCCATAATTTTTGGACAGCACCCAACGCTTGCTTTTCCTGCCCTGGGCTTGTTTTGACATACATTCCACCGAGAGCATAGCCCATGCCCGAAAAAAATATGCAAGGTTTTATCGCTGTTTTAAGATCATTAAAATTAAAGTCTTTCATAATCCCCACAATAGTCAATTGTTTACCCTGAAAAGTGATGGTTTGTCCAATCGGATTCTTTAGCCTCATTTGTTTAACTGCTGTTTCATTGAGCAAAGCATGGCTGCTATCCGAGGGGTTGTTTTTAAAACCATTTCCTTCGGCTAATTTAATAGCTAACACAGAAGTGAAATTTGGAGCTATTGCAACTCGGCTGATAAAGAAATTGGATTGCAGATGATTTTTACCATCCCAACTGATATCCGCTGTTTCTGACCCAATATCACTAATGTCATTACCGGCGGCCGTTACACCTAAAATACCCTGTTGTTTCTGTAATTCGTCGCGAACAGCCTCATAATGCGTTAAAAAGTTTTTCTGCTCAAATAGAAAGACATTTTCTTTATCGTAGCCCAAGTCTTTGTTGCGCATGTAGCGGAGCTGCTTTTCGAAAATAAAAGTGGTAACAATAAGTATCACGGTGCAACAAAACTGTAAGACAACAAGACCTTTTCGAAGATTATTTTTATTACCAAATAAGGTATTGTTATTTTTTAATTGACTCAAATGCTTGCTGCTTGAAAAAAGTACTGCAGGATAGATTCCTGCGATAAATACAGTTGCTATAAAAGTGAGCAGAAAGATATACCATAATTCAGGGGAAAGGAGGGTGAATTGAATATTCTTTTCCGCGATCGTATTAAAAAACGAAATACTTAAATAAGCAATCACTGTCGCTGTAAACAGAGAAATCAGAAATAATACAGCAGATTCAATAAGGTATTGAAGAAATAAGTGACTTCTATTGGCTCCAATAATTTTGCGTATACTGATTTCTTTTGTTCTTTTTGTAGCCCTAGCTGTGACTAAATTGACGTAATTGATACAGGCAACCAGCAATATGACAAAGGCAATGATCGCGAATATATAAATGGACTGTATACCGTTATTGTCATCCTTAGGGGTGTATAAATTTGTCTGTGTTATTTTTTGTAGAAAGAAAGCGAATTTACTGTACAATGGGTTTCCTTGGAAATTGCTTTTTTGAATCGCAGTCAATTGCTCTGCTACTTGTGCTGATTTGCTATCTTGTTTTAACAGAAAATAGATATAATATTGAAAATTACCCCATTTCTCATCCAATGGTTCTTTGGAAAGGCTGTTCAATAATTCAAAAGGCAATAGGTAGTCAGCCTTAAGTGAACTATTACTTGGAAAGTTGTTGACTACAGCAGTAATTAAAAAGGGTTGTTTACCTGTTTTCAGAATAGGATCGACTTCTAAATAGAGCGTTTTTCCCAAAGGGTTTTCATTTTTAAAGTATTTATTCGCAATCTTCTCTGTAATGACTATAGACTGTTTCCCCTGGAATAATTTATTAGGGTTCAATAACTTTATAGAACTATCAAATACCTTGTTAAAGGTGCTATCAACATATACGCCATATTCCGGGGCCATGAGTTCGTTTTTATTGAACTGTATATCCCGGCCCGCGCTTATACGACAGATTTCTTCAATAGCTGGAATTTTTGATTTGCCATAAATAGCAATCGGTGGTGGACCCGCATGCACAAATTGATCATTTTCTTTATCAAAGTTTGCGGAAAGTTCATAGACCCTGTTCGAATTATTAAAGACCTTGTTAAAGGATAGCTCATCGGTAATCCAAAGAGCAATGATAAAAACGACCGCTAGACTAATACTTAGTCCAGCAATATTCAGAAGTGTAAACTTCTTGTTTGTCAGTAAGGAACGAATTCCAGTTTTGATCGCGTTCTTTATCATCGTTCTTATGTTCTTATAATAGCGGCTATTGAAAGGATTGAATGTCTCTTCTATTTCATCTTTTCAATAACCGCTATGCGATTTTATTTTTTAATATTTAGCTCCTGTACCTTATCATAGGTCTCATAACTTGATACGATAACTTTATCGCCAGGTTGTAGACCTTTGATGACCTCATAATATTCGGGGTTTTGCCTTCCTAGCTGGATATCCACACGATATGCTGTGCTTCCATTTTTATCCAATTTGAAGATCCAGTTACCACCAGTCTGTTGATAAAACCCTCCTTTTGCCAATAATAAGGCCTTTGTTTCGTCGCTTAATGCTAAGCGTATCTGCAGGGTCTGACCGCGGCGGATCCCTTTGGGAACGTCATTGATAAATTCCATATCAACCTGGAATCGGCCATTGGTGACCTGCGTGTATACCTTCCTGATGCGTAGTTTATAAGTTTTATCTCCGATAGAAAATTCTCCTTGCAAATCAGGAAAGATGCGGTTGATATAATGCTCATCTATATCGGCACGAACTTTAAAACCTGTCAAAACGTCGATTTGACCTAAACGCTCGCCTGCATTTTTATTTTGACCGATTTCGGCATCAAAAGCTGTTAATTGGCCATCGACAGGTGCCCGCACAATTAGGTCACCAATTTTTCTTTTCATTAACTCCAATGCACTCTGTGTTCGCTGGTAAGTCTGCTTGTCCTGATTGGTCTTTTGCGCATTGGAGATCTCGTCTTGTTTTAGGATCTGTTTGGTCAAGTGGATACGTTCTTTTTGATAATTATATTCGTTCTTCGATTTCTCGAATTCTTGCGTACCTATCGCTTTTTCAGCAAGTAATTTTTTATTCAGGTTATAGACACGTTCAGCTTCTCGATAGGCCTGTTCTACATCAGCCATCTGATTACGATTGTTGATAGATGCCTGTTGCGCATTCGTCTGGGCGATCTGCGACTGTGTCAATAGGTTCAATACCTGAGTTTCCTGTTGAACCAGTGTGAGCTCTTGATCTGTATTGGATAGGCGCATAATAGGATCTCCTTTTTTTAAGACAGTACCATCCTCAACAAATTTTTCTTCTACGCGACCACCCACAGAAGCGTCTAAATAGATGCTGCTGATTGGAAGAACTGTACCATTTATCGGGATAAATTCTTGAAAGTTTCCATTTTTTATTTCGACTATGGAGATGCGGTCAGCCTCTACATTGAGTTTGCTTTTGCCTGAGGTAAAATAAAAGCTAGCACCGATTAATCCAACAATGCCAGCAACCCCTACAATAGTCATGATACGTTTGCTATTCCACTTTTTCTTTTCTAAAGGTCTGTCCATAATTTAATATCAATTTGGTATATAACTATGAAAGCTGTGCCAATAATTTAAATATCTGATTTGTAGTTGTTTATATTGTTTTTATTTGCATTTGGTGTTCGATAGCGGACACTTCTTGTACGAAGACGTACAGCCTACAGTTTTTTACAACTTCTTTAAATAGGATAGCGGGATATAATTAAGACTAATTTCTATCTTTAAACGGAGCTTGTTCGGTTATAAGCGTAGAAGAATCGTTCAATATCCATAGCATGTCCAATGAACAATAAAATAAAGAGAGGATTTGATCATGTGAGTGTTTTTATTTATGCGCTAAGATTTCCGGAATGGAACAGACTATTGTCCAACTACGCACACCGACTGTTCATTAACGAACATTTTTGAAAATACTTTTTTTGTATCTATTTGATATATAGTGTTTTCTTTGTTTGGCATGGCGATGGTCTGTTTGGAAACAAAAAGTGGATATGAAGAGAATCTATATATATAGTACATTATGTTTTTTGCTGGCTTACGCGAAAGTGGACGCACAACAAGGTGAGCAGGGAATAGAAGAGAAGGCTGTCTTCAGCAAGGAATCAACCGTCAATAGTGAAAATCAGCGACCAAAACGTAGTTTGACTGAATGTATCCAATTAGCTGTTAAAGCTAATCCTACTTTGTTGCAGAATGAACTCAATGTAAAACGCGCTGAAGTGAATCTTTCACAAGCAAAGGCGAATCGATTACCCAATTTAAATGGACAACTAGGTCATAGCCTTACCTCCGGGCGTTCAGTCGATAACTCCACAAATCAGTACATTACCAGAAATAACTCTTCTGGGAATTTCTCGTTAGATGCTAGCGTGCCGGTATTTAATGGATTTCGGATATTAAATGATATCCGGATGCGAGCTGATGCGAAAACGGCTGGAAAACTAGAGTTTGATTCTCAGGTTAATGCATTGAAACTTGATGTCATTACGGCATACATCCAGGTATTGACAGCACAAGATGTTTTGAAGCAATCTGAATTGCAGACCGAAGTGACCCGTGAGCAGGTGCGTCGTGCCGAAGCAATGCAAAAAGAAGGCGCGATTAATCCTGGGGATTATTATGATCTGAAGGGGCAACTTGCCAATGATATCAATTCGATCGAAAATAATAAGCAGATTCTTAATATGAATCGTGTGAAAATGGCTGGTTTTTTAAATATTGACGAAGCGCAGTTGGGCGATTTACAAGCATTGGAGTTGACAACTGACGCGCAAAAATTAGATGCTGCAACACTTTATAAATTGGCTACGGAAAACCTGCCGGATATTCCGTCGCTAGATTGGAAAATTAAAGCAGCCGAAAAGAATATCAAAATAGCACAATCATCCTATTGGCCTTCTTTATCATTAAACGGTGGGTTGAATTCGAATTATTCCAAAAATGGAATGGACGGGGATTATTGGTATCAGATGAAAAATAATGTTGGGAAATACGTTTCACTAAATCTTTCAATCCCTGTATTTAATAGGTTTAAGGTTAGGAATGATGTTAAATTAGCTAAACTGGATTTAGAATCAACTAAATTCCAACGGGAGATAGCCCTAAATAATTTAAGAGCTGAGACTTCAAATGCCGTTTTTAACCTGAGGAATGCGAGCAATATGATAGTGCAATTGCATGAGCAAAACACAAATTATGCCGAATCATTTCGCATCGCCAAGGTTGTATTCGAGCTGGGGAATAGTAATTCGGTCATATTTTTAACAGCGAAGAATAAATATGATAACAGTCAGATCCAATTGGTTGTCAAGCAATATGAATGGTTGCTACAAAAATATATCAATGATTATTACGCAGGCTCGTTAAATTTATAGTTATCTTAGTCAGAAAGAAGCCAAGGAATATGAAAAAAGCATCTATTTTAGTTGTCGACGATGACCAAGATTTACTTACTGCAGCAAGGATTTTGCTGAAACCTAAAGTTAGCCATGTTCAAGTCGAATCTAATCCAGAAAACCTGATTGGGCATTTGGATAAAATGCCTTATGACCTTGTGCTTCTGGATATGAATTTCAAAAGCACGATCAATACAGGAAATGAAGGCTTATATTGGTTATCACGGATCAAAGAAAAGTTTCCGCAGGTTCATGTGATTATGATCACGGCCTATGGCGCCGTCGATCTAGCAGTAAAGTCACTGAAACAAGGCGCTGCAGACTTTGTGGTTAAGCCTTGGGAAAATGAGCAGTTGTTGGCAACGATTGAAAGCACACTTGCGGAGTCAAAGAATAGGGAGCGGAAGAATAAAAGTTCGCTGTTACGCTCAAGTACTAGTCCGGATCTCATCGGTAATTCAGTGGTCATGGATGAACTGCAATATAAACTTGAAAAAATAGCACCGACTGATGCAAATATTCTGATACTAGGCGAAAATGGAACAGGTAAGGATCTGATTGCACAGGCTATCCAACGACGGTCATTACGCTCAGATCAAGTGTATGTGAAGGTTGATGTGGGAGCGCTGACAGAAACGTTATTTGAAAGCGAGCTTTTTGGCTATAAAAAAGGGGCATTCACAGATGCACGCGAAGATCGTCAAGGTCGTTTCGAAGCAGCAAATGGTGGAACATTGTTCCTGGATGAAATTGGGAATATCTCCTTGCAACAACAAGCCAAACTATTGACTGTTCTACAAAACCGACAGGTTACACCTCTGGGCTCTTACCAACCGATCCCCGTGGATATTCGTTTAATCTCCGCAACAAATGTATCGCTGAAACATCTGGCGGATGAAAGCCGCTTTCGAAAGGATTTGATTTATCGGATCAATACCGTGGAGATACAGGTGCCACCATTACGTGAGAGGGGAGAGGATATTAAACTGTTGGCCGTACATTTTCTGGACATCTATGCCAAGAAATATAATAAGCGGATCGAGGGATTTGAACCTGATGCTATCAAAAAACTTTTTGCATACCATTTTCCAGGCAATGTCCGTGAGCTGCAATACAGTATCGAACGGGCTGTAATAATGGCTGATCAGGTAAGCATTGCAGGAAATGATCTATTTTTCTCACCTATTGAACAACAAGCGGAAAGGGTTGTTGTTGAATCTGTATCCAACAGTCAAAATCTGGAAGAATTGGAACGGAAGGCCATCAAATCAGCCATCGAACGCTATAATGGCAATATCAGTAAAGCTGCAAAGGAATTGGGCCTTACTCGCGCTGCTCTCTACAGGCGTTTGGAAAAATACGATATCTAGTCTATGAGACATGGAAAGATTTTAAATGCAATTAAAGTTATTTTGCTTTTGGCGGCTTCGGTTGCCGGTGCCTACCTGCTGATGAAGCATGAGTACGTGCAGGCCACATTGGTCTTTTGTATGATGCTTTATCTAGGTTTCAATCTGTATGGTCAATATAATTTCTTAGAACGCCAGCTTGTCGAATTTGCAGAGGCTGTCAAATATAGAGACTTTACGAGGCGTTTTTTGGTGAAAAATCCAAAATCAACTGAAGGTCAATTATTTACTGCTTTCAATCAAATTAACGAAACTTACAAGGAGATTAGCATTAAACAAGAAATTCAACATCAGTATCTCGACCGTGTGATCAATATGTTGAATTCAGCGATTATCTTCTATGAAATGGATACTGGAAAAGTGATGTGGGTGAACGATGCTTTCAAGCAGCTTTTCCATTTGCCCCATTTGGGGAATATCGCCGGACTAAAAAAGAAAAATCCAGACCTTTATGAAAAAACAATGCTATTGGACAATGGTCAACAGCAAATGGAACCTATTCAATCGAGTAAAGGGAAGATCAAGTTGCTGATCCAAAGTTCTAGTTTTGAGACCCAGGATGCCGTATTCCGTATTGTCGTTTATCAAAATATCAATGAAGCCATCGACGAGACTGAGACAAAAGCCTGGCATAAATTATTACGTGTACTTACGCACGAGATCATGAACTCTATTGCCCCGATCAGCTCGCTAGCCGAAACACTAAATGGACGATTGGATCATTTTAGAGGATATGAGGATATTGATGATCTGAAGACAGGGATATCGACCATTAAACGTCGGAGCGAAGGACTCTTGCATTTTGCAAAAAGCTACCGCATGATCAACAAAGTGGATCAGCCACAGGTGGCACCTATTCAGATTTCCCAGCTATTTGAACATATCTATCAGTTGCTTGAGCCGACATTGATTCAAAAAAATATCGATGTCGATATTATCTTAAAGAATACGCGTTTGATACTTTATGCTGATGTCAATCTGATTGAACAAGTTATTATCAATTTGATGTTGAATGCCATAGATGCCGTAAAGACTAGGGAAGATGCATACATTAGTTTGTCTGCATTGGAAATAGATGGGAAGGTGCAGGTTCGCATTGAAGATAACGGGGCGGGAATCCCGGTTGATCTTCAGGAACAGATCTTCACACCATTTTTTACCACAAAGAAAACAGGTACCGGGGTTGGCCTGACTCTGAGCAAACAGATTATGTTGTTGCATAAGGGTACCATTTTTCTCAATAGTGTGGAGGGAGAAGGCAGCGCTTTTATACTCCAGTTTTAAGTTAAAATGCGAGATACAACATATCTTAATCCTCTTCCTTTTGTGCTCAAGGTAAAAGTTACGACGCTTGTTCATTTACGTTGAAATTAAATGTTCCATGTGAAATAAATGCTGAAAGCGCTGTTGTATATACTTTTTTACTAGCTGTAGATGATTAATTATACCATGACGGAACAAGAATTTAATTGTATATCAGGGTAAATTTTTCGATGTTTGCAGCAAAATGAATTACCACCTGAAGTATTGGCGCCATTATTTCATTTCCCATAGCCGGCATGGGACACATTCTCCGTTTGTTTATAAATTGGTGGATGAAGTAATTTATCAGCAAGGTGAAGCTGATGCGATTGCAAATCTGCCCCTTGGTATTCGGGAAAAAGGCAGGGTAGAGCAAAAAAAGTATCTGTTAGTCGACCGCATATTAAAAGCTTTTGCCTATGATCAGTTTGCGTATCTGGCCGAAGCGCCAACAGCAGATTATGAAAAACTATTGAAAGATGGAACTGGAAGCTATTCTACCCGCAAAATTTATTATATTGATCAGGCACATCTTGACCTGAAATTACTGACTTACGTTGCTGAACGCGATATATTGATTGTCAATGAACCGCATTTGTCAGGAGAACGGGAAAAATATTGGAACAAGTTAAAAGATGATGATCGCGTGGTTGTCACCGTAGACTTATACCGAATTGGTTTAGTTTATTTCAGAAAAGGACAGCACAAAGAAAATTTTTTGATCAGATTTTAAGCTGGGCTGGGGTATTGAGTATTCAGTTTGGGCCTATTGAGGGAGCAAAATGATGAATTGCTCCCATTTTTATTTAGAAAGCCTCACTTAAGGAAAGGTAGAAGCCCGATTGTCGTTTTTCTGCAGCTCTTTGTTCCCCATAAGAATAATCAAATCGAATGCTGCTATTATGCTCCAAGCTAAAGAAGTAACGTACGCCACCGCCATAACTCGGTACGTATCTACTGCTATTTTCTTTAGAAAAAGTTGATCCAATTCCCGAAAAACCAACAATGCCGAAGCGAGGATGGAAACGGTAACGCAATTCCGCCTGTGAAGCAAGGTAATTTTTGTCACGATAACGGCCGAGGTAATATCCACGCATCATCATGTCGCCACCTAGCTCACGGTAATTATAGAAAGGAATTGTTTTGCCGAATGTTGAACGAAAGATTCCCTGGAGGGCAAGCGTGACCTGTTTGTGTATTGGAAAAAAACCGCGAAGGTCTATATCCAAGTTTGCCCCATTGAAGTCGGTGTTCGTCCATAACTTAGGCGCGTAAGCAAGCCGCAATTTGGCATAATAACCACGGGTGCTATAGGAAACATTATCTCGGTTGTCGAATAACTGAGATACACCAAGTAGCAATTGCTGGCCACCCTCTTTTCCAATAAGATTGGATTGATTGAATGCATGGTCAGTGCTGTCACTACGGATCGAAAAATTGTCGTATTGTATATTGACCCCCGAATATAGATTATTTCCAACCTTTTTTTCCGCCTCCAGTTTTACGCGAAATAGCTTTTGATCAACCCGTTCTTCGTCCGTCTTCCAGGTGTCCATGCCGATGCCATAATAATTAAATGGCCAGTTACGATATCGAATTTCGCTGACAAAATGATAGTCGTTATTTTTTGACCAAAGATCAGTTTGGAATTTAAAATTAGACTGATGTTTAGAGGTAAAAGTTCCCATAAGCATCATCGTAGAAGTACGGATATGGGGATCAGACTTGTCTAAATAGAAATTATAGGAGCTGGCTAAACCATATTCGACACCTGTTTCCTGTGCGTAGCCAACGGCGGGTAGAACCATAAAGCTGCCTGAACGTGTAGAGTCCTTTTCAGCTGAGAGGAATTTTTTACTCAATTTTTGAATAATATTTTGAGCTTTCAAATCGTTTTTTCCGACTATAAATAACGCAAGCAGCGCTGTATACCGGGTAAGTTTTGAAAGTGATTGCGGTAAAATTTGCATGCCCAAAGATAGTACATTAAGCAAATAACCAAAATAGGTAAATAACCAATTAAAAATTATTGTGCTGCATATCAGTATAATTGACAAAAAGTGGTGTTTTTTTTTGATAAATATTTTTGTAAAGTGAGTTTTGTGTCTATCTTTGCATCAGCAAACAAGGGAACAACGGTTCATTACAACTAAGTTTGCTTAGTTCTTTAAATGAAAAAAAAGTAAAAAATAAACTTGCAAAAATCAAAAGTAAATTCGATATTTGCACTCGCTGAAAAGATAAAGCTATCTGATTAGCGTTGATAGAACGTAAGTTTAATAAAAATATTAGAAGCCTCTTTAGCTCAGCTGGTAGAGCAACTGACTTGTAATCAGTAGGTCATTGGTTCGATCCCGATAAGAGGCTCTAAATGTAACGA
>JAQZAZ010000218.1 GCA_029239355.1 Sphingobacterium sp. | reverse complement strand
CTAGCATAGCTCAATTTTCAAAGACTACAAAGTTAGAAATTAAAATCCATATAATGACAGTTTGTCAGCCAGAAATATGGTTTATACTTTGTCAAATTTTATAAGCAATTAACCTATCGTTGATGTGTATCTGCAATAATATTTATGATGCTTAAACATTTTGTCTTTTAAAGGTCCCAAGGAATTCCCAGCTTATTTGGTCCGCTTGTCATTGTTTATTTATGGTTGCTGCTAGATGCTGAGCAATCATTCATATTCCTTTATCACGGATATTAAAAAGGCACGGATAAGTTTCCGTGCCTATATTATTTTGAAATTCAACAAAACTTTCTACCAAGCGTTAAACAACATGGCATCCCAAAGGAACAAACTGTTTAACTCCTTATTGACCAGCTTGTTGTTTTGCTTCTTTCTTCATTTGATCACCAGCAACAATAACGATCTCCACACGACGGTTTTGTGCACGTCCAGCTTCAGTATCATTACTTGCAATTGGTTCAGAGAAGTTTCTTCCTTCAGTCTTAATACGTGAAGAAGCTAAGCCTTTAGATACAGCAAACGCGCGTACCGAATTGGCACGGTCCAACGAAACTTTGTCATTCGCAGCTAAAGTACCTACGTTATCCGTGTGTCCAATGACCAAAATTTCAGTTCCTTGTTCCTTGTTTAAGGTTGTCACCAAGTTGGCAATATTATCTTTTGCAGTGGCTTTCAAATCAGATTTATTGAAATCGAATAAAATACCTGAATCAAATTTCACAACAATACCTTCTGCAGATTGTGTTACTTCAGCACCTTCCACGGTTTTAGAAATCTCAGCAGCTTGTTTATCCATTTTCTTACCAATCAATACACCTGCTGCGCCACCAATTGCCGCGCCTGCTAATGTACCAATAGCTGTATTACCAGCTTTACCTCCAATTAAAGCACCCAAGGCACCGCCTGCAACACCACCGATTACGCCGCCTTTGGTCGTATTATTTGTATTTTGGATTGTAGAACAACTTCCAAATAACATAGCTGAGGTCGCAACAGTCAAACCAAATACAGCTAATTTTCTATTCATTTTCATATCTATCTAAGACTTTTAAAATTCAAACTAAATACTGTTCATGTTAAAATCAAACAAAGTGCCAAAAGCATTCTTTTTCAACTTTTTTGTTACGATACTCAAAAAAAAGCATTACGCCCTATAGAAATGAGGACGATCTACTACAAATAATACCGATAGTCACTGTTCACAAGAAGTAACAGCAAGGAAAGGAAATTGTTTTATTTCTCTTGGGTCTTCACCTCAATATCTGGCAACAATGAATCTTTTGGGCGCCCTTTTGCCTCAAAATCCTCCAACGACTGTTGCACATAGTGCATTAGATCATACTGCCCCCAATGTTCAGCTAAATCAAATGAGGGACGATAACGTACCATAAAGGCATCTAGATCTGCACTATCTAATTTTGTTAATTTCTGAACAGCCGCGCGTGAAAAAATACGGTCTACCTGCAATTCCTCCTTCTCCCGATCCATAAAACGCCCAAAACGTTTCGCATTTTTTGCTTCCCGTCCAAATAGGTTATAAAGTGCAGTAGCAGGACTCCCTAAATAGGTTCCAAATTTATTTTTCCCGCCGTTATAAACTCCTTTCTTGGAATAATTTCCCATCGCCTCATTCAGTTCAGCCTCTTTCGACTTCCGCTCTACGATCACTGTCTCGAGCTTAATGCCTTCCTGCATCTCAATGTAAAACTCGCTCAGGTTTGTCAAAACAGTCTTTACAGGTGAAAACCCCACCTTAGTGAACGAAAGAGAATCTCCTACAGAAGCGTCGATCGTAAAAACACCAAAAGAATTTGTCAACGCCGATCTACTCGTACGCAAATTCAGTACCACAACATCTCCAATTCTATTGGCAGTCCCCTTCTGCATCACCATACCCGACACTTTCTGTATATGTTGCGCCTTGGCTCCGAATGCTGTCAAAAGCAACATCAATATGCCTAATAGCCCTGCTATATGTATGTGTATTCTCTCCATTGAAATATATTCTTATTGTCACGCCAATTTATTGGACATCTAGTATTGCCATTTGCGTTTGTGAAAGCGATAAACTAAATCAGCTCCTTTGAATCCATCACGCCTCCAGCCCATTTCGCTAAAAATAGTAATAGTTTGACAATTGTATTGTTAAAAAAGTTTAAATATTCCTTGTTTACTTATAAGGATAAAAAACAAAATTGGCGCCTTCAGCAACAACGACAAACAAACACATATATTCCTTAGCGGATTTATAATTCTGAATAAAAGTAGCTTTACGATCCTCCTGGATGATATCCATTTCTATAAACTCTTCCAAGGTGGATGCATTGATTGTCCAATTGGTTTCCAGCTCTACACGGTCCAAGATCACTTCTCCCACGGAAACCTCATGTTGATGTGCCACAAAAATCGGATAGGAAGAATAACCTTCCTCGATGATCTCCATCGCAACTTCACGGATCGACTCACTATAAAAATCAAGATCAATCTGCAAACTTTTCAATGGACTCGGTCCAGTAGATTGCGCTGATTCCTCTCTTGCACTCCCCGAAAATAAATCCTCTACTTCCATAATATTATGATTTTTTTAGTTCTAATAGAACAACATTTTCAACGTGTTGCGTATGCGGGAACATATCCACCGGCTTAATACGCTTCACATCATACTTTTCCGCCAATAGAACTAAATCTCTCGCCTGCGTCGCCGCATTACAACTGACGTAAACAATTCTTGGAGACTCCATCTCCAATAACCGGGCCACAACATCTGCATGCATACCGGCCCTTGGAGGATCAGTAATCACCACATCTGGTTTACCATGTTCCGCAATAAATGAGGGTGTCAACACATCTTTCATATCCCCAGCGTAGAATTTCGTATTGTGAATATCATTGATCGCTGAATTGACCTTCGCGTCTTCAATGGCAGTAGGCACATACTCCACCCCAATTACCTCTTTTGCTTTCTTTGCAACAAAATTTGCGATTGTACCTGCACCCGTATATAAATCGTACACCAGCTCGTCTCCTTTTAAACCCGCAAAATCACGTGTAATCTTGTAGAGTTCATATGCTTGCACTGAATTGGTCTGATAAAATGACTTTGGTCCAACCTTGTATCGAAGACCTTCCATCTCCTCATAAATAAAATCACGACCGGCAAATACATGAATATCCTGATCAAAAATGGTATCATTTCGTTTCTGATTCACGATATAAAGGAGTGAGGCTATTTGCGGATATTTTTCATTGATGAAGTTCATTAACAATTCCACTTGTCCTTCTTCTGGGTAGGCAAAAACCACAATGACCATCATCTCCCCAGTCGAAGAAATGCGGATAATCAGATTTCGCAATACCCCTGTATGCTCACGGAGATCATAGAAGGTCATCCCCTTGCTTAGTGCAAAGTCCCGTATGGTATTCCGCACCTCATTGGAAGGATCTTCCTGAAGAAAACAATGGTCTACGTCCAAAATTTTGTCAAAACGTCCCGGCACATGGAAGCCCAAAGCATTCATTTCCAATTGTGATGAATCTTCATCAACAGAGGTCAACCATTTCTTATTGGAAAATGTATATTCCAATTTATTTCTATAATACTCCGTTTGAGCTGATCCCAAAATATCTTCCATAGAGGAAGTATCGACCTTCCCAATACGGGATAAAGCATTATCAACAGATTGTTGCTTGAATTTTAATTGGGCTTCATAGCTCATGTGTTGCCATTTACAGCCACCACAAATACCAAAATGCTCACAAAAAGGATCAACGCGATAAGTAGAAGCTTCTTTTAAACTCGTCACCCGGGCTTCAGCAAAATTCTTCTTCTTGCGCATTAACTCCACATCGACAACATCACCGGGGACAGCTTTTTCGACAAACAAAACCAAATCATCAGTTTTACCTACACCTCTACCTTCTTCGGCAATATCAATGATTGCGATATCTTTCAAGAACTTTTTTTCTTGCGGAATTCTTCTACTCATAGTTTGCAAAAATACAATTTTTTATAATGATTTTCCACTGACCTACATGGTCTTAAAAAAAAGAACTTTTGGACATCACAATAATCCATTTCCATCACCCCAATTCCATCTGCATTCAAAATGATTCAAGCAATATCAACGACCATCATTCAAGTATCAACGATGATATACGTTTAGTACAAACAGCCATGAAAATCGGCTAAAAGTTCTTTCTGCCCAATAAACTGAACCTAGCAAGCTCATTGATCCCCTAATAAAAAAATACGAATCAATAAAAAACAAACAATTCAGAAAAAAATTGAAGATAATTTAAAAGTGGATAACCGAAAAATACTAGACAAATAAGACCTACGTCATTTAGAGTATAGTTGCCTGAACGAGATAAGGAAGAATCTCCTTTTGAAAAGAAATGAAATTTTTACGCACATCGGCATCTGAAACAGCTGTAAAAGCAAAAGAGAATACAATGCTCTTACTTGATTTGATCAGAAATGTAAGTTTTTCCTCACTGATCGCCTCATTAATCTTTTCATTCTGAATAAATGTGCTTAAAAGCAAAAATTCCAAATCCTCAGATAGTGTTTTTAGATATTCCTGTGCATTGGCAGACTCACGAATAAATTCCCAGCCAATCAACTCATTACATGCGGTATAGGTTAGTCGGCTGACACGAAGAATAGTGAACGCCAAAAAAGAGGCCATATCATCCTCATATCTTGTCGTCTTTAAGATTTCCAACAAACTCGCCCGCAGATAATCCATCAAGATAGCATGCAAAATCATCTCCTTACTATCAAAATACTTATAAACAGTCGCTTTAGCAATCTTAGCTTTTTTCGCTAAGGTGTTTACACTGGTTTTATGATAACCATTTTGACGAAAGAGTTCTCGTGCGGTTCTTTTTATGGATTCAATGATATGATCTGGTTCCATATTCTTCAGATAAGACTACCACACATCACACTATTTCCAATTCCTAAACAGAACAAGATGCGCTTTAAGAGTGGCAATAGTGTGATGTTTCAATAGTCTTTATTAGCATTGATTTATATTAGTTCAGTCTCAAACTGAGATAAGAAACGTGTATCATTTTCAGAGAAAAGTCGCAAATCTTTGATCACATATTTAAGGTTTGTAATCCTTTCGATACCCATACCGAAGGCAAAACCTGAATACTTTTTACTGTCGATACCGCAATTCTCAAGTACATTCGGATCTACCATTCCACAACCTAAAATCTCTACCCAACCTGAATATTTACAAAGATTACATCCTGCACCTTTACAGATTGTACAAGAAATATCCATCTCCGCAGAAGGTTCTGTAAAAGGGAAATAAGAAGGACGGAAACGCACTTTAGTTCCCTCGCCATACATTTCTTGAACAAAATGATATAAAGTCTGCTTCAAATCAGCAAACGAAACATTTTCATCCACATATAATCCTTCTACCTGATGAAAGAAACAATGTGCGCGGGCAGAAATTGCTTCGTTCCGATACACACGTCCAGGCATAATCGCACGGAAAGGCGGTTTACCAGCTTCCATAAGGCGAACCTGAACAGAAGATGTATGCGTTCTTAGCGTAATATCGTTACCTTCTTGCTTTTTGATAAAGAATGTATCTTGCATATCACGCGCCGGATGTTCAGGAGGAAAGTTCAACGCGGAGAAATTGTGCCAATCATCTTCAATCTCTGGCCCCTCAGAAACGATAAAGCCAAGCTTTTTAAAGATCTCAACGATTTCCTTACGTACCAATGAGATCGGATGTCTAGACCCCAATTGAAATCCATTACCAGGCAACGTAAGATCACCTTCCATTTGTTGGGATTTGTGCTTCTCACCGGAACTAAATTTCTCTTGTGCTTCCTTGAATGTATTTTCTGCCAACTGCTTAAATTCATTCAGTACTTTCCCCAAAGTACGTTTTTCTTCAGGAGTAACTGTTTTGAATTCGTCAAAAAGATTTTTCACGATCCCTTTGGAAACCAAAAACTTCAATCTGAAATTTTCTACATCGGCTGAAGAAGATGGCACAAACGCCTTAATTTCTTCAGTATACTGCGTAATTTTATCTTGCAACATAATTACGACAAACATAGCCAAAATTTCCGCCAAAAAGAAATTTTCGCGATCTCTCAACTCGTGTCAAAAGCGCTCCTGTATAGAAAATCAGCATTTACGACTCGATGGGACAAAGGTCTTTGTAATCAACTCTTTGAACCTACACAAATGGTTCGATTCTTTTTTATTGTGATTAAAAGGAATTAGAAATATGTCAAAAATCAAAAAGAGCAGATTTTTCATCTGCTCTTTTGCCCATAACTATATTTAATATAAAATGATAATCTTCTAATATTCAAAGCTACCTTTAAGTTCGATTAAAATGGAAGCGGATTATCTTCCTGATCATTTTCGGTAAAATCAACTTCGACTTCTTTATCCTCAGCTTTCTGCGCCGGTGTACTTGCAACATTCCCCGTGTTAGCAGCTCCAGTAGGTTCAAAATCCGATTTCCGTCCCAAAAGGGTAAAAGTCTCTGCAACTACTTCAGTAGCATAGCGTCTGATCCCCTCTTTATCTTCGTAGGTACGTGTACGTAATCGACCTTCGATATAGACCAATTTGCCTTTAGTAAGGTATTTTACTGCCACATCCGCCAAACCGCGCCACATGACGATATTGTGCCATTCGGTTTGTTCTACTCGTTTTCCGTCCTTGTTATACGTTTCTGAAGTTGCCAATGGGAAACTGGCAACGGAGACATTGCCTTCTAAATATCGAATTTCG
>JAQZAZ010000217.1 GCA_029239355.1 Sphingobacterium sp. | reverse complement strand
ATCCATAATGATCCGAATTTTTCTCTTCTTTGCTTCCGTAATTAATTCGTCCATATCGTTCATTGTTCCAAATTCCGTCATAATCTCTTCATAGTCTGAAATATCATAACCATTATCATCATTAGGTGATTGATAAACCGGGCTGAGCCAGATCGCACCTATTCCCAAATTGTGAAGGTAATCCAGGCGACTAATAATCCCCCGCAAATCACCAATGCCATCTCCATTGCTGTCTTGGAAGCTGCGCGGATAAATTTGGTAGACAACGACGGATTGCCACCAATGGGTTTGTTTTTTTAAATTGTTATCTTCTTGAACCATGATTATCACCTTTTCATTTTTATTAGCCTTCTTGCGACTTACTAGAAACACTCCATCGTTATAAACCAAAGAGATTCCTAGGTTAATTGGATCCTGATCTCCACTGAATAATAACCATATCCCAGACCTCAAGCTTAGGGATTGTAAATCGAATCGCCTTACCTTGCTCATTTTCGACCACTTCAAATGTTAACCCAATTGATCGTCCTTCATTTTGATCAGGGGAAGCAAAAAACAAATTTTCAATCTCATACTCCATAACAACCGTGCAAGTCACATTGTTTTGTTCCGTTGGTCTTTTCTTCTTACCGGTTTCCCATATATCATCTTCGAGACCCACTAAATTAATGAGATGAATCACCATGTACTGGTCACTATTTTTAACCAAACTCCATATAGAATTCACATCACCATTTGGCGCAACTTTATTTTCAGCTTCAAATTGAACCTCTGTATTTACGCCACCTGTATACGTCATGGATACATCCTTTAGATTGAAACGATAAAGCAGTTTTCCATATCGGACAATAAAATCATAGTAGCTGCGTATTTCACTAATGAATCCATCACGCAATTGCACATAATCCGGATAATAAGCCGCCGTAAGAACTGAGTTCTCTTCGCCCAGCAGCAAATGGTAGCCTCCGTTGGCAAAAATCGTCGCCATTGTCACTAAAGCACCATTTTCAGCTTCATTGATTCGATCGCTCGGCAGCTCCCTGAACGCCGGAAGGTAGGCAGATAAGATGACCTGCTTTCCGCTTAGTTCACGCGCGCGGTCAATCAATTGTTTCAGTTCATAGTAATGCTGCACCGGAGGCCAAACTTCAATGTAAATGGCTTCTTGATCAGCCTTTGCCGTCACCTCGACAGGATAATTACTCACATTGTTAAAAATTAAACCTGCCTCACTATTTAGTGGTAATATATTCCTCTTCAACTGATCAATTAATTGTCGATAACATGGAGCTAAATCAACAACTTCCGATTTATGTTGCTTATACCGAATAGCTTTTTTGGGGAAGCCATACTGATCAAGATGAATCCCATCAAAGCCTTCCTGAATGACCTTAACCAATTCCGCAATTATTTTGCGAGTCCATGCAGAATCCGGAGAAATATCCATGATAAAAAAACGATCTATTAGATTGTATGGCTTGCCATCCCTTTTATATAAGGCAAGTTCTTTATTCTCCTCATAATAATCCTTTAAGGAAGCATAGACTGCTCCATAAGCCATAGCAGCCATTCCGTGTTTCTGTACTGCTAATCTTTTTTCAGTGATCACATCGTATGACAACTTCCTGCCCATTGGATCAATAAAATGGGAAGAAGGAGGCACTAACTCATCATGCCGATACATCCAATCATAAAATTGAACGATATTAATATGAAATTTATTTAATGACGCAACATCACGGGTATCAGCAGTCTCCTCCTCTGAAAAGTCGCTCAAGAATCCGTAACGAGGCGCTCTGCGCCAATGATCTGCACTATCATAAGCTGTGGACTTGGTTGTGATTAATTCATCATGTGCATAGAAATTTATGTCTACGCCCACGCATTGCCATAACTCTTCTCCAGTCTTGAAGGGGATCATAACTGTTTTTCGATTTCCCTCAGTGAGTACTATTTCTTCCTCAGACTTGAAAAGGACATGGACAAGGTCCTTAAATTGCGCTTGAACGGTTAACGCCATCCTTACATTCGTCTCAACTTCAATGATAATATTCCCTTTTTCACCAGGACGATATTGAGCCTTGTCCGGATAAACATCTAAATAATTAAATCCGATTGTCACGAACTTGCCCTCCTTTCACCCTTTGACGGCACCTTCATTTTGACCGCTTTGAACGAAATATTTCTGGAATATAATGAAAATAATAATTGACGGAATCAGCGCTATTAATGACGCTGAAAAGAATAGCCCCCATTCAGTACCATGGACACCTTGGAACATTTGCAGAGCAATCGGCAACGTCCGCTTTGATTCCGTTTTAATTAATGTCAATGCAACGAAGAACTCATCCCATGATCCCATAAAGGCGAAGATAGCTTGAGTTGCAATGGCTGGTTTAGACATGGGCAAGTAAATATGCCTGAAGATTGTCCAACGACCGCCGCCATCAACTACAACCGATTCTTCCATCTCCCTTGGCACCTGTTCAAAGAATCCTCTTAAGAAAAATGTGTTCCCGGCAATCCCTGTGCACACGTATACCAAGAGCAGACCGCTGTACGTATCAACAAGTCCCAGCGAATGAACCACGGTATAGATCGGGATGATGTTGAAGAGACCCGGTATCATCATAGAGATGAGAAAGATTTTAAAAAGCGGCTCTTTAAACGGAAATTGAAATCTTGCAAAGGCATATGCGGTAAGCGCAGAGATAAAAACACCAACAACTGTCGCAAAGCTAGCAACGACTAAACTGTTCATAAAATATCTTTGGAAGTTTCCTTCTGTCCACGCTTTGGCAAAATTACCTAAATAGAATTTGAAATGAATCAAATCATCGAACAAATCCTGCGGATGAGGAAGAACATAAGAATTCTTCTGCAATGCAGTTAAAATCATGTATATAAAGGGAAATACGACAACTAGAATTCCTAAAGCCAAAATTAAATTAATGATTGTCCCTTTTGTTTTGTTCATCTTACTTACCCCACAATCGATTAAATATTGGACTGACCAATCTTCTTCTGCTGGCTGTAAGTCAGAATAAATACCGCTATACCCATTAACACACTTAAAGCAGATGAGTACCCGAAGTCCATGAATTGAAATGCTTGTTTATACATGTAACTGAGCAATACTTCCGTTTGACCAAGAGGCCCACCGTTTGTAATCGTGTATACTTGGATAAATACGTTAAATGAACCCATAATCAGATTGATAAGGACAAAGACCGTTGTTGGTTTAAGAAGCGGAAGGGTAATTTTTCTTAATATCGCTTTATCTCCCGCTCCGTCAATCATTGCAGCTTCATAATAATCATTAGATATGGATTGTAGCGCTGCAAGGTAGATGATCATGACCCAACCAAGTCCCTTCCAAATACCCAAAACCCAGATTACAGTCATTGCGGTCCATGGATTTTCAAGCCAGTTAATTGGACTCGGGAGCAGATGGAGCTGTGAGTAAAAGAGATAGTTGATGAAACCATCGGGACCGCTTGCGAACAGATATTTAAACAAATAAGAAATAACGATCCATGATGTTATAACCGGAATATAGTAAATCATCCGGAATGTCACCTTAAACTTTGTTACCTTTGCATTTATGAGTATTGCTAAGAGCAGGCCAAGAATCCACTGCCCAGGTACAGTAACCAGTGAATATAACAAGGTGTTTCTTAGTGAAATCAGAACATTGGGATCTTGAAAGACTTTAATGTAATTCGCAAAACCAATAAAGTGACTTAACGCAGGGTTGATGATGTTGTAATTAAAGAAACTCATGTAGATTCCCTTGACTATTGGATAGACACTAAAAGTCAGAAAACCAACAAGTCCAAAGATTAAATAGGGAAATACTTCGCCATATTGCTTCAACCCAATAGAAATGCGCTGTCTCAGCGACATTTTTGCCTGAACAAAAGGATCTGCCGGTAAGCTGTTCTTCATTTGCTCACCCTCCGTTTCAATTTTCAAAAATTGCGCCTTCAAAACATCAAGATGATGAATGAAAGGCGCTTTATTTCATGAATAATTACTGTTGAAGCAAAGTATCTAATTGTGTTGCAGCGTTATGAAGTCCTGCCTTCACTGATATTTTTCCACGATATATTGATTCAAATGTTTTGCTTAGAAGATCATCAATTTTCCCGGCGTTACCACTCGGAATAACCGGCTTTGCTGTTCCCAATTGCTCGATATATTGTTTTGTCGTTTGATCCGCACTTGCTTTAACTTGTTTCATAGCTTCCAAGTTAGAAGGTAACTGCCCGGTTTTTTCCGCCATTATTTGCTGTGCTTCTTTTGATGCTATAAATTTTGCGAAGATCCAAGCTGCTGCTGCATGTTGCGTACTATTGAAAATAACCGTGTTTTCACCGCCCAAAATGGAAATACTTCCGCTTTTTCCGGTAGGGAATTGAGCAGCAACTGTGTTTTTCTTAGCAGGAGCACCTTGCAGACTATAGAACCAAGGTCCATCATCAATCATTAAATACTGGTGAGATTTAATACCATCCCAAAACCCAGGCTGTCCCCCGAGAACTGCAGGATTCACCAGATCTTGTTTGTGCCAATTAACAATTTGCTGTACCGCATTTATACTTGCCTGACTATCAAGATATCCGGTCGCTTTTGTGAATTTATCATTTGACAGTTTTCCACCCATGGACCAGAAATAAGGGAGGAAATTCCATTGAGCAGTCCCGCCTAATCCTATTCCAAAGTGCTTTGTATCCTTAATTTTCTTTGATGCAGCAACAAGTTCATCGATTGTCTTCGGAGCTTCTTTTAAACCCGCTTTTTTCAGAAGTACTTTGTCATAAATAGCAATCTTTGTATTTACATCATTGGGAATTCCATAATAATGACCTTTATATAGGTTTGAGACCATTGCCGCACTTAGTTGACTCTTTTTCACTTTTTGAAAATCTTTCATCGTATCTATTTGCTGTAACGCACCAAGTTTTGCAATCTCCGGTACCCAACCTTTATCCATTCTCATAACATCTGGGCCGGACTTTCCTGCAGCCGCTGAGATAACTTGCTGTTGGAGATTGTTTGTCGGCATTGTAACTGATTTTATTTTGATATTTGGATACTTTTTCTCAAAAAGTGGAATGACCTCTTTATTGAATACATTTTTTTCTGTGTCACTATAAGTATGCCAAAATGTTAGTGTGACTTTTTCCTTTGGATTATACTTTGCAGACTCATTTCCATTTCCCGAAGCATTCCCACAACCTGCAAGACCCGCAACGACTAAAAGACCCGCTAGCATACAACTAAGTTTTTTTGTAAACTTCTTCATAAACTGACCTCCTCTGTTTAGGTGTCACGTAACACCTTTTAGCACACGAAAACTATAACACTAAATTGAAGCGCTTTCAATAGTATTTAAAATTTATTCATATGAGCGTGCCCAACTACCTTCTCAAACTTCTTGTACTTTCCTGAATGATCAGCTTCGTTTTGAGTTTGATGTTTACAATCTGCGCCTTTGGTTGATGGATTTCCTGCATTAAATGGTAAATCGTCAGTTCTGCCTTATCTTTAACATTTTGTTCAACCGTTGTTAATTTTGGCCGAGATTGCTCTGAAAAAATATTATGATCAAATCCGGTTATGGACAGGTCCTGTGGAATTCGGAAATGGTTATCTTGCAAGACATTCAACGCATCAATGGCTAAGTAATCGGAAGTAAAAACGAGCGCAGTATACGCTTTAAATCGCGTTTTTACCAATTGCGTCAAATAGTCGTGACGTTCCTTTACCTGATATGGGAGTCCAAAAAAATCGTGTTGCCGATTGATGCCTCTACCGGCATCCGCCATTGCCTGCTTATACCCATTAAAACGTTGTTCATCAACACCCACTAACTGATTTCCATCAGCACAGAAACCAATTTTCCGATGACCTAAAGAGATTAAATAGTTTGTCACATCATAACAGCCCTCAAAGTCTTGCAAACCAACATTGATAAATCCTTTTTTTATAAAAGATTCGTTAACATATGTATCAATAAAAGCAATCGGCATATGCGCAACCTGGATAAATTTTTCCGCGTCAGCAGGTAAAGCACCCAAGACAACAAGACCTTCAATTTTCCACGCCGAGGCTAGATTAAGACTTTCCTGGACACTTCCCGATGTGTACAGCATCATGTAGTAGCCATTCATGCGTATTTGCTCCTCTAAATAACCAACAATCTGGTTATAAAAAGGATCGGACACAACGTTAACTTCAGAACGTCGTGAATAGTTTAGAATCACACCAATGATTTTCGAGCCATTTTGAGATAAAATCCGACCACTCATGTTTGATACATAATTTGCTTGATTAAGCGCCTCTTTTACCTTCTTGTAATTTTCTTCCGATACCTTATTCTTTCGTCCATGAATCACATTCGAAACCGTTGTCGGACTAACGCCAACCATTTCAGCTATTTTTTTGATGGTTACCATAAGGGACTCCTTCTTATCAACATGGTTTTGTGGCTGCCTTTCGCAATGTAAAATCAATTTATTTGGTGCGATAGCGACCATTTTGATAATTTTAAAAAATTAAAGCATAAGACTATTAACTACTGATATGATAGCGAATTAAGGGATGAATAATCAACTGCTAACACACTGATATAAACAACGAGCTCGTAAAAAACAACACCTGAAAACGGATGTTGTTTCTATGGCAAGATGTCCTGAAAGAATGAGAAAAGTGCAAATCTGAATCAGCCTTATCATATGAGAAGTACCGGATCGGTTAAACTTATTAAGCTCAATACTGAACCTTTTTTTCTTTTTTTTGCTCCCTCTTAAACACGATAAAGAAGTAGATACCTAGTCCCAGAAA
>JAQZAZ010000216.1 GCA_029239355.1 Sphingobacterium sp. | reverse complement strand
AGCACTACCATAGATTTCAGCAACAGCTCTTAATTCGGCGTTAGAACCAAATACCAGATCCGCACGTCCAGCAACCCATTTCTTTGCGCCCGTTTTACGATCTGTTCCTTCAAAGAGTTCCCGATCCTGCGAAACCGCTGTCCAAGCAGTCCCCATGTCCAATAGGTTCACAAAAAAGTCATTGGTCAACTGTCCGGGGCGTTCGGTCAGCACACCTGTCTGAGAGCCATCAAAATTAGCTTGTAATACACGCATTCCGCCGATTAAAACGGTCAATTCCGGAACGGATAAGGTCAATAATTGCGCTTTATCAATCAATAATGATTCTGTGGAAACTGTGTAGGAACCCTTCCGATAGTTTCTAAAGCCATCAGCAATAGGCTCCAGATAACCCATTGATTCTACATCAGTCTGTTCTTGAGAAGCATCCATTCGTCCCGGATTAAACGGAACTTTGAGCGCATGTCCACCAGCCCTTGCTCCCTGTTCGATTGCTGCCGCACCAGCAAGGACAATTAAATCAGCCAACGATACTTTTTTACCACCTTGTTGTTTACCATTAAAATCCTGTTGGATCTGTTCAAGCACAGTTAGCACTTTTTGCAATTGCGTCGGGTTATTAACCTGCCAATAACGTTGTGGCGCCAAGCGAAGACGGGCTCCATTTGCTCCACCACGCATATCCGAACCGCGGAAGGTAGAAGCCGAAGCCCATGCTGTGGTCACCAACTCCGCGATACTAAGACCTGAAGCCAAAATATCAGATTTTAAGCCTTCAACATCCTGTTCATCGACCAAAGCATGGTCTACGACCGGAATAGGGTCTTGCCATAACAATTCTTCACTCGGCACTTCCGTTCCCAAATAACGTTCACGTGGACCGAGATCGCGGTGCGTTAGTTTAAACCATGCACGCGAAAAAGCATCGGCGAACGCATCCTGATCTTCGTAGAATTTACGGGAAATCTTTTCGTAAACAGGATCAAAACGCAAAGACAAATCCGTTGTCAACATGGTAGGTCTACGCCTTTTATTCGGATCAAAGGGATCGGGAACAGTTGCTTCCACTCCTTTTGCTACCCACTGATGGGCACCTGCAGGACTTTTCGTAAGTTCCCATTCATTTTCAAAAAGATTTTTAAAAAAGAGATTTGTCCATTCTGTCGGTTTTTGCGTCCATATAACTTCAAGACCGCTAGTAATCGCATCAGTACCAACTCCAGTGCCATAGCTGCTTTTCCATCCGAGTCCTTGTTGTTCAATACCAGCAGCTTCGGGTTCCTTACCAACGTTATCTGCTGGCCCGGCACCGTGTGTCTTTCCAAAAGTGTGCCCCCCGGCAATTAGCGCAACAGTTTCCTCATCATCCATCGCCATGCGTCCAAAGGTATCCCGGATATCCTTTGCTGCCGCAATAGGATCTGGATTTCCATCTGGTCCTTCCGGGTTCACATAGATTAAGCCCATCTGCACAGCTGCCAAAGGTTTTTCAAGGTCACGCGAATGTTGCTTACCGTCGGCATCATCATCTGCAGATAGGACACCATGAGATTCAACCACACCTTCAGAACCGTGTGCATAACGTACATCACCACCTAACCAAGTTTTTTCCGATCCCCAATATACATCCAGTTCCGGTTCAAAAGCATCCACACGTCCCCCCGAAAAGCCAAAAGTTTTAAACCCCATAGATTCCAAGGCCACATTACCCGTCAAGATCAATAAATCGGCCCACGAAATATTCTTGCCATATTTTTGTTTGATCGGCCACAACAGTCGACGGGCTTTATCCAAGCTAACATTGTCCGGCCAACTATTTAATGGAGCAAAACGCTGCTGCCCCGAACCTGCACCACCACGACCGTCACTCACGCGATAGGTACCGGCACTATGCCAGGCCATCCGAATAAACAAAGGACCATAATGTCCAAAATCTGCTGGCCACCAATCCTGTGAATCGGTCATCAAAACATGTAAATCCTTTTTAACAGCTTGCAGATCCAATTGTTTGAAAGCTTCAGCATAGTCAAAACCTTCATCCATAGGATTCGATTTTGCCGCATGCTGCCTCAAAAGATCCACACGAAGCCTATCCGGCCACCAATCCTGATTTTGTGTTCCTCCTCCCGCAACGGAGTTACGCATAGTTCCATTGTGGAATGGGCATTTGCTAATGTCTTTTTCGTTGTTGTCCATATAAAAAGAAAGTTTATTTTATATAATATTTTAAATGTTCAAATTGTTTGACTTTTACTTTCATAAAAATAAACAAATACAGACGCTCCTGCTCATTGAATGATTCGATACGATATAGTCATAATCTATAATACAATACCGTCATTATAACATTCTACATATATACCATTTGAACTGTTTTTTTAAGTCCACGACAATTTTAAAACAAAAAACGCCCTTCTTTTATTCTACTAATAGATAGAACTAAATATCCATTTGTCATGGGAGAATTATCCACATACCTAGTCAGTGCATTTATCGGTATTAGTTTGGCTGCTGCAACTGGCTTCCGGATTTTTATGCCGCTATTTTTGTTGAGCTTGGGCTGTCGCCTGGAACTGTTCCAAGTAGACAACGAATGGGCTTGGGCTGGTTCGAATTTGGTACTGATCACCACAAGCATTGCGATGGTTATTGAGGTTACCGCTTACTACATACCTGTTGTTGACAATATCCTGGATACCATTTCCATTCCTCTGGCAGCGATTGCGGGAACATTACTATTTGCGGTGCAGTTTACAGATATTTCTCCGTTTTTCCGGTGGTCTGCAGCTATTATCGCCGGCGGGGGGACTGCTGCAACGATAGGTACGGTCCTAGCCGGTACTAGAGCGGCTTCCTCAATCGGTACGGCAGGTCTTGGAAATTTCATTATTTCGACCATGGAAACCATTGGTTCAACCATTTTGACTATTCTAGCCATATTCGTTCCTTTTATGGCTGTTTTGGTCGTTCTAGCACTATTTTATTTCTTCGGAAAATTTGGAAAAAAACAACTTCAAAAAAAACTCAAAAAAACATGAAAGAGGTCAATGCACCTGCATCGACCTCTTTCGGAATTGCTGTTTAGGTACTACTTGCCGATTATTTAGTCAATAATGACTTCTTGCGGTCTTTTCACCTTGTCAAGATCCTTGGGAAGAATGACTGTTAGTACGCCATCTTCAAAACTGGCGTGTACATTATCTGTAAGCACTTGTTCACTTAATTGGAATTCGCGCTCAAACGCAGTGCCCAAATGCTCCTTATAGATATAAGCTGCCGTATCGTTGGTATTTTCTGTACAGGAAATCGTTAAGATCCCTTCATTTATACTGACCTGAAACTGCTCTTTCTTTCGGCCGGCAGCAAACACCTGCACTTCGTAGAACTCGGAATTTTCGGAAATATTTACAGGAACAAATTGCTGTCCCTCTCTGCGTGGTCCCGCTTCGCCTTCAAAAAAATGTTGCTGAAATTTTTCAAAACGGTCTTTGAAATGTTGACCACAAAATCTATTTTGATTTGAATATCCGCTGGAATAATAATCTCTTTTAAACATGTCTTTATTTTTTTAGTAATAAATATTGTGTATTGAGTAATGAGCAGCCCCAAAGGACTTCACTACTGTCTCTATTTGTGTTGTTTGGTTTTCTACCAGGTCCTGATATTAATACACCGGGACGATTGTCGCATTTTTAATCCGTTGTTGTTTGTGCAAAGGAACAATTGCACCATTCTTTCTCAACGCACTGGACATGCCGGGGTAGATCGGCGCCTTGTCCATTTTAAGTGAACGCATTTCTCTCTGGCGTATTTTGGCCATTACCAAGCTTCCTATTCCAAATAAGATGGATGCAACCAACAGTAGCTTAAAGATCGCTCCTATTATTAAGGTTGCTAAACCCGCTACTACCGTCAATGCGATTAAACGGGGCAATATAAATCGAACTTTATTTTTCATTTTTTCTTTAATTTATTTGTTCATTAAACCCAAAATCCGTCGACCCACTTCTTGGTTCTATTCGTTATCCTTTATACTTCTCCTGTCTTCAATTTTTCAACCCAGTATAATTGTCTTATATCCCTAGTAACAGATCATCGCGTTCTGTCATTACCCTGAAAGTGTTTCTTCAGCTTTTGGCATAAAAAAAGGCGCCTTTATAGAAGAAGACGCCTGTACCAGGTTTTTACTTTAAAAAATTTTATTTTTTTTCAGAATCCACACCGTCCTCTGAAACGACGCTTCCATTCCGCCCTTAGACGCTCCCTTTCCTCTTCTGAAAGATCTTCATGACGGCCCATATCAGGGCGGAGATTTTTACGGAATCCGCCTCGCCCCGGTTTACCAAATCCACGCCCAAATAGAATCCGTGATAGCACAAAAAGTCCAAACGCCTGCCAATAGGTAATAGCCTTCAAATTGAAAATATCACACATCAATGTATTCCACAAATATTGTAATAAGGCTACCAGCAAGAAAACTCCAATGACAATGGCAACAAACACAAAAGCAAATTTGCCTTTTCCCTGTCTTCTCATTCTTCTATTCATAGCTATATTTTTAAAATTTTAATTCTTCATATAAGTTCCGCAAACGTAAACGCAGATGTTTCACCGCATACCCCTTTCTGCTTATGATCGTTTTTAGATTTTCATTTTCCATATCGGCGATCTCCTGCAACGTTTTATCTTCAATTTCATTGAGCATAAAAACCCGACGTTGTTTTTCAGGCAATTCATCCAACGCTTTCATCAATTCATCCCAAAAAATATCCTTGAATAATTTGAGCTCCGGGTTGTTCGAATCATCAGCCAGCAAAAACTGACGTATCGGGAAAGCAGTGCCCACTTCCTCTCCATCCGCCATTAAATCGTCCAGCGACTCATCTTTCTTTTTTCGGTAGCTATCGGTAATCTTGTTTCGGGTGACAGCATACAACCATGCCCCAGCATTTTCCAGTTCGTCCATATTGGTCAAACGGCTGAATTGATACCAGACCTCCTGCAAGATATCTTCGGCATCTTCCGTTTTTTTGACCTTTCCTTTTACAAAACGTAGCAACTGACTCCCATAAGTCTTGACAATGTCTGTAAATGATCTGGAGTTTTTTTCTGCCATATGATTTTGGTATGCAATGTCCATAGTTACATAGACGAACCAACAACGCTTTTACTCTAAATTATTTTCATTGACATATTATTTGTTGTTTAAGGGAATTGCTTCCGCTTATCCCGAACAACCTTCCCTTTGTCTGTAATAAATATAAAACGATAATTTGGAAAATTACGGATTAATTTCTTCCCCTCTTTTTCACCGAGTACCATAATGGACGTACTCAGTGCATTCGCTATTTCTGCAGACGGGCCATAGATTGTTACCGAAGTCAGTCCCGTAGCTGGGTACCCGGTGACAGGATTAATAATATGGGAATAATGTTTCCCTTCGATTTCGGCATATTTTTCATAGCTCCCCGAGGTAGCGACAGCCATTTCATTCAAACGAAGGACCTCTATCATTTCATGTGCCCTGAAGGAGTTGTTCACCCCTATTTTCCAGGGCTCACCATTTGGTTGGCTACCCCAGGTTGACAGGTCACCGGAAGCATTGACGATTCCAGCAGTGATTCCACGGGCTTTCATGATTTCCCTTCCCCGATCGGCGGCATAGCCCTTTCCGATCGAGCCAAAGCCAATTTTCATGCCCGCAAGTTCCAAGAAAATCGTCGAAGCAGCGCTATCCAAAACAATATGTTTATAGCCAACTTTGGCAACCGAGTTTCTGATCGCCTCCTCGGAAGGCATTGTATCCATACTACCATCAAACTTCCATATTTTGTCTAAAGCGACAATGCTAATATCAAAGGCTCCCTGTGAATTCCGGGCGTATTGAATTGCTCTTTTGGTCAGATCAAATACTTCCCGGTCAACTTTGACAGCTTTGATGCCGGCATTACGGTTTACCTCGGAGATTTGCGTATAGGGACGCCACTCCGAAATCAGATTTTCTATACGTTCAATCTCTGCAATGACTTCGACAATATGCTGGTTGGCTTGTACGCTATCCTGATCAACTAGGGTGATCTCAAAAACAGAGCCCATAAGGGTTACCTGTTTTTTGAGCATTACCTGTGAAAAACCGTTAGCGACGGCTATCAACCAAAATATTGAAATCAGTAGATATTGCTTAGAATAATTCATCACACATTGTCAAAATAAATGATAGCATAAGATTGTCGTGTTTAATAACAATCTGTCAGGATCTGACCATTTTCTTTGTAGATGTTGATCGATTTGCCTGTACTGAGCAGCAGTATCGCGTTTAAAGTTGCCTCGACATCCTGTTGCATTCGGAGTGAACCACACAATAAGACACAGCCCTGCTGTTCGAGCAATTCAACAAAGTACGTACCATCCTGACGGATCAGATCCATCACATACTGTCCCTGCTGTTCCCGCGAAAAAGCCAGCTGTACATCGTTCAGATGTCCCTGCTTTTTTTGTTCGTCGGTAAATTGCAGATATTGCGCTGTCATCTCATTGTTTGTACGGAATCCTGCATAGAGTTTGACAGGTATTTTATGCTGATTTTCCGCAATCATACCCAAAAACGGTGCAATACCGGTTCCGTTTGCAATCAAGGCCACAGCAGATGCTGCCTTGGGAAAATGAAAACTTGGATTGGCCATGACACGTGCCTCCAGAACCTGATCAGCTTTTAGTTGGTATAGAAATGCCGAGCCAAAACCATCAAGAAATAGCTTCACGACCAATTGAACCATTCCATCTTTGCATCCAATGGAATAGAAACGTTCCCGTTGATCCTGCGCCGGATAGATGGCCAACAAATCTCCGGACTGTACT
>JAQZAZ010000215.1 GCA_029239355.1 Sphingobacterium sp. | reverse complement strand
AAATAATATGCAAACCTACACAAAAAAAATTAATCTTTTTGAGGTTCTACATCAAAAAAAACTATATTCTGCAAGTAAATTCTATCTGGAAAAAACTGTTCTTAAATTTAACGAATATAATCTACAATTGTTACTTCTCGCTCCAACTTATTTTTTGTTAGCTGCGATTTGCGATGTGAAATAAACATGTGTTTTTGAAATCTTTGCCAGCTGATATAAGCGTTTGCATGTGGTGGATGATAGGTGACGGTCTTACGATAGGAAACAGCCAAGGGATGAATGCGAATTTTTTTTCGATCAAGTTTCCCTTGCTTTGGAAGAGGGGTAAGGAAAAACGAATGCCATTATTAAATGAAATAATGGCATTCGTTTTTGATTGAAGAACAGATTAATCCTGTTTTTGCGAATTTATTTATTGTTTCTATTGTACCGTTTTAGCTTGTTCTTCTGGAGCCGGCTTGTTGAATTTATGGAAGATCAAACGGACACCACTGTTTTTAGTGAAAAACTTGACCGACCAGTTGACAAATGTGATCAACTTATTTCTAAATCCATAAATAGACATTAAGTGAACAAACATCCAAGTCATCCATCCAAAGAAACCACTGAAATGAATCTTACCCATGTCGACAACCGCCTTGTTACGTCCTACGGTAGCCATTGATCCTTTGTCAAAATAACTGAATTTTTCAGTAGGTTGATTGGACATTGTTTGAAGGATATGTTTCGCTACATATCCGCCCTGCTGCTGTGCTACTGGGGCTACACCCGGTAGGCCCCGCGGTAGGTCTTCTGTAATAAATGCAGATACGTCACCAATGGCATACACACCTGGCATGTCAATTACACGACATTGATCATCTGTTTGAATACGATTGCCACGTTGGATGACCTCTTTTTTGAATCCATCGGGATATTGGCCAGCAACGCCGGCACCCCAAATAACTGTTTTTGTTTCAATGCTTCTGCCGTCAGCGAAAGTAATGGCTTTACCGTCGTATCCAGTTACCTGTACATTTAATAACACCTCAACGCCTAAATCTTTCAGATATTTCTCGGAGTTTTTTGACGCTTTTTCGGATAGATTGGCCAATACTTTTGGTAGACCTTCTACAAGGTAAACAGACATTTCTGATTTATTCAATTCAGGATAGTCTTTTTCCAAAACATTATTTTTAATTTCTGCAATAGCACCAGAAAGTTCTACCCCTGTAGGGCCACCACCAACGATTACAAAGTTTAAATTTGGCTTACGATCTTCGGGATTTGCGATCATGACAGCCTCTTCAAGGTTTTGAAGAACGTAACTTCGTATATTAAGTGCCTCTTGAATGTTTTTCATTGGCAGGGCATATTTGGTGATCTGCTGATTGCCGAAAAAATTTGTCGTTGCACCCGTGGCCACAACCAAATAGTCATAGTCGAAATCTCCAATATCAGTCTTAACAACTTTAGCCTCATTGTCGATGCTTTTTACGTCGGCAAGTCTAAAATGGAAGTTATCCTGATTTTTGAACATTTTTCGGACCGGGAAGGAAATGGAGTCCGCGGAAAGAGTACCTGTAGCAACTTGGTACATTAATGGTTGGAAGGTGTGAAAATTGTTTCTATCCAATAAGAGAACTTCAACTTCCTTATTTTTAAGCTTTTTAGCAACTTCAATTCCTCCAAATCCAGCACCAATAATGATTACTCTGGGGAATTTTCTATTTGAACTATTGCTTGGCATATTTTTAATAGTTTGTTGTAAAAATTCGTACAATCGAATTAAGCTGCAAATATCTTAAATTTTGAGCCAAAAAGCTAAAAAATATTTATTTATTATGGCAATACGTTGTGAAATTTATCGTTACAAGGCTAATTCCTTTAATAAAATATTTTGTAGTGTTTTGGTTTTAAGTGTTTTACAGCTCAAAAGGTGATCAAAAAAAACTTGTATAGCTAACAAAGTCATTGTGTATTTTGTACACAATGACTTTGTTATTGCAACGAACCTTTTAGTCTGATTTTCATACCGTTGTTATTTGGATGAAGACGAAGTTGACAGGCCAGTCGACTTTGCTCGTCAGCATCAGGTAAGGTGTCGAGCATATCCAATTCCTGATCGCTGGCTTCCGAAAGATTTTCTATGCCTTCAACGACTTCAATATGGCATGTGGCGCAGAGTGCCATGCCACCGCAGGTAGCCAGTATGTCGTATTCAGATGCTTTTAGAATTTCCATTAGTGATACATTGATATCTGTCGGGACATCAATTCTGTTTTCTGTGCCATCACGATCGATAACGGTTAGTTGAATCAAATTATCTTCCATCACTAAAATGTATTTATACCGTTAACGGTTGTATATTTAAAGCTCAATTTTTGATCAGGATAAACAAACTTAAAAGCACTTTGGCACATCAAGGCGGCTTCGTGGTATCCACATAAGATCAGTTTAAGCTTGCCCGGGTAGGTGTTGATATCACCAATAGCGTAGATGCGTTCAACGTTGGTCGAATAATCAAAGGTATTAACTTCAATCGCGTTTTTATCGATATTTAGTCCCCAGTCAGCAATTGGTCCAAGTTTGGGCGTCAAGCCATATAATGGAATAAAATAATCGGCTTCGACTGCTGTCGTTTCTTTCTCTTTATTTACCGTTTCAATCGCAGTGAGGGTTCCATTGCCGTGTATATTGCTCAAATTATGGGACAGGAGTAAATTGATCTTTCCTTCTTGCGCCAATTTAAAAACTTTTTCTGCAGAATCCGGTGCACCGCGGAAAGAGTCGCTCCGGTGAATAAGTGTAACTTGTTGTGCAATATCAGCCAAATGATAAGTCCAATCCAGTGCGGAATCGCCGCCGCCGGCAATGACAATCCGTTTGTTCTTGTATTTTGCAGGATCTTTAACCATATAATCTACGCCTTTGCCTTCATAAAGATGCAGGTTGTGGATTTCAGGTTTACGGGGTTCAAAGCAACCAAGTCCCCCTGCAATGACAATCACTTGTGAATGCACTTTCGTATTGTCACCTGTGGAAATAATAAAAGAGCCATCATCCTGTTTTTCGATCTGTTCGACACGCTCACCTAACGTAAATGTCGGTGCGAAAGGCTTTATTTGTTCGAGTTGATTATCGATGAGCTCCTGCGCTGTAATGCTCGGGTAACCTGGTATATCATAAATTGGCTTATGGGGATATATTTCGGATAATTGGCCGCCAACTTGAGGTAGAACATCAATCAGGTGGCACCTCATTTTTAGAAGTCCAGCTTCAAATACAGCAAATAATCCTACTGGTCCAGCACCGATGATGCAAATGTCAGTATTTGTCATAGCTATGATATATTTAAATTGTTATAAATCGTATTTAATATTCTTGTAAAATCCTCGAAATCTTTTTCCGTTAATTTCTCCCATGCCTTCATGCGGATCTCCGCGACGATGGGGGATAACGAAGCTACCTTCAGTTTACCTTCTTGCGTCAAATGAAGATAGAGACTTCGCCGGTCTGTTTCGTCAATGATTCGTTCGGCTAAGCCCTTCTTTAATAGAATATCAACAATTCGAGTCAATGTGGGTTGGTCTTTGCCACATCGTCTAGCCAGCTCTTTTTGCGAAAGTTGCTCCCTTTCATAGAGTACTTTTAAAACAGACCATTGGTCAACTGTAAGATCAAATCCCTTTTCTGTAAAAGACGATTGGGCAAACTGTTTTACTTTCTTGGCGGTTTGATCCAAGATAAAGGAATATCGGTCGAATTTTTCGTTTAGCATACAAATATTTAGTATGACAAATATATTTAAAATATTTAGTGCAACAAGTAATCTGAATGCAATAAAAAAGGCGTTCAACTATTGAACGCCTTTCTATACTATCTTAATTTTAATTATGGTCTGACTATCTCAGCTTTTTTAGCAAGATTACCTTCAGCTAGGTGTTTTCCTTTACGCAAATCGTAAACAGAAGGCGCTGCCAAGATAATAGAAGAATAGGTACCTACGATGACACCAATCAAGATGGCAAAAGAGAATCCACGGATAACCTCACCACCAAAGATAAACAAGACCGCAAGAACGAAAACGATCGTCAATGAAGTTATGATTGTTCTACTCAAAGTAGAGTTGATGGCATGATTGACTACATCGCCAAGATCTTCGTTGTGTGCATTAGGTTTCGATACGAACTCTCTCAACCGGTCAAATACTACGACGGTATCATTCACCGAGTATGCGATTACTGTTAAGATGGCCGCCACAAAATGTTGGTCAATATCCAAAGAGAATGGTACAATACCATCTAATATTGAGAATAAACCTAATAGAATAATTGCATCGTGGATGGTTGCAATAGCTGCACCCACAGAGTATTCCCATTTACGGAAACGGATTAAGATATAAGCCGCTACGATGATAATGGAGAAGATTGCTGAACTAGTTGCTCTTGACTTGATGTCTGATGCGATACTAGGTCCTACTTTTTGTGAGGACAGGATCTCATGTTTGTTGGAAGCATCTACCTTAGCTAGTCCTTGGTTTAATTTATCTAATACTTCTTTATCGGCAGCATCGGAAGTTTCTTCGATATGATATGTTGTAGTCACACGAAGCTGGTTGGATGCACCAAATACTTTTACTTCGGTTGTTTTTTGGAAGATATCATCCAAATTGGTACGCACAGCTTCCGGATCAACTGGTTTATCGTAACGAACGGTATAGGTACGTCCTCCTTGGAAATCCACACCTAAGCTGAAACCTTTTGTAAAGATTGAAGCGGCGGAAATCAAGACTGCTACGATAGAGATTGCATAGAATACTTTGCGTTTTTGAACGAATTTGAAGTTTGCATTATGCAAGGTGTTTGCAGACCAAGGGAAAGACACTTTAATTTTGATATCTTTTTCCAGCATCCATTCAAAAATAACACGTGTTACAAGTATTGCTGTAAACAATGATGTGATAATACCAACCATCAATGTTGTTGCGAAACCTAAAATTGGGCCACTACCAAATAGGAATAAGATGATACCGATCAAGAAGGTCGTAATCTGTGAATCTAAGATCGAAGGTAAAGCATGTTTATACCCATCGGCAACCGCCTGACGGATTGATTTTCCTAAGCCCAATTCCTCACGGATACGTTCATAGATTAGTACGTTTGCATCGACGGCGGTACCCATTGTCAATACGATACCAGCAATACCGGGTAACGTGAGTACGGCATTGAGCGAGGCTAATACCCCCATGATAATGAATACGTTCAACAATACAGCAATGTTAGCCACTATACCTGCAGTGTTGTAGTACGCAATCATGAAGATCATCACCACGATAATACCGATGACTGCTGAGTTGATACCTGCATCAATCGCTGCTTGACCCAATGTAGGACCTACGATCGCTTCTTCAACGATTTTCGCTGTAGTCGGAAGACGACCAGCTTTCAATACGTTTGCCAAATCTTTTGTATCCTCTACTGTAAATGAGCCGGAGATTGATGAACTACCGTTTGGAATTTCACCATTAACAGAAGGAGCAGAATAAACGACATTGTCCAATACAATTGCAATAGCATCTCTGTTCTGAGCAGCTTTTGCTGTGATTTTTTTCCATTCACGTGCACCTTCACTATTCATTTGCATCCCAACAACAGGTTGGTTTTTCTCATCAAAGTTGGCATTTGCATCAGTGATGACGTCACCTGTCAATACAGCACCATTATCCGCGCCTACTGCTTTGATCGCATATAAGGAAAGTTGCTCTGGTGTTTTTTGCTCTGGTTTTACAGCCCATAAAAGCTTTAAGTTACCTGGAAGAATTGATTTTACTTCTGGGCGTTGCAAATAAGCATTTACTTTAGCGGTATCTTTCAATGAAGCAATACCAACCATAGCACCGGGCATAAGTGCCATTTGCTGGTTTTCGCCCATATAAACTGCTGGGCGTAATACTTCAAATAATGGGTTTTTCTGTCCTAGATTAAGCGCCGCACTATCCTTTTTAGCTTTGCTGTCTTTTTGACCACCGGTTAAGTTGGACAATAAATCGTCTGACTTTTTCGTTGTGTCAGCGGCGGCATTCTTTGTCGCAGTCGGCGCAGCTTTTAAAGTAGTTCCTAATGTTCTGTCAATATTTTCTAATACAGGATAGACTTCTTGATTGGTGTAGGTTTCATAGAACTCCAATTTCGCCGAACCTTGCAGTAGGTTACGAACACGGCTTTCGTCTTTTACACCTGGTAGCTCAACTAAGATACGGTTTGTACCCTGTTGAATCTGGATGTTTGGCGAAGCTACTCCGAATTTGTCAATACGTGTACGTAGTACTTTGTACGAATTTTGAATGGCGTTATCAGCTTCTTTTTGGAGGAATGATTCAACTTTTGAATCAGAATCACCTGGTTTAATTAATGAAGCATTGTCTTTTGTCGAAAAGAACGTCGAAAGCGGGGCAGAAGCTCCAATGGATTTATATTCTTCCATAAACAAAGCTACGACCGTTTTTGGACTAGTTTTGCTCTTTACTACTGCTTGCTCCAAAGCTTTATTGAATTTCTCATCTTTTGGATTGTTGGCCAGATTACGGATCAACTCATCCAATGAGATCTCCATCGTAACGTTCATACCACCTTTCAAATCCAATCCTAAAGCCAGTTCATTTGCTTTTGCTTCCCTATAGGTGTATTTCGCAAAACCTAAATTGTACACTACTTCACCTGCCATCGAGTCCAGATAGCTCTTCTCTTTTGCCAAATCACCTTTGGCAAAATTTTCAGCATCTTGCTCCACCTTGCGGGTCACCCAAGTAAATGATAGGGAGTATAGACACGCTAATGACACCACTATCACTAAAAGTTTAATCAGCCCTTTACCTTGCATCG
>JAQZAZ010000214.1 GCA_029239355.1 Sphingobacterium sp. | reverse complement strand
TAGTGATGAGCATGGCGAATTCTTTGCAGACAATAATGAGCGTTCGGTGTTCTTCTGTAAAGGAGCGTTGGAAACTGTTAAAAAATTAGGCTGGTCGCCGGATGTAGTACACTGTCATGGATGGTTCTCTGCTTTGGTACCTGCTTATGTAAAAACAACGTATAAGGACGATCCTACATTTAAGGATGCAAAAGTGATGTACTCGCTGTTTAACGAGGAGTTTAAAGGTACATTAGGATCGAAATATGCTGAAATGGCTCCGGAAGGCGCTTTTAAAGCTGCGCATGCGCAAGTGTACGGGGACGGTAGTTATGAGGCAATCTATAAAGGCGCTTTACATTTCACTGATATGGTTGTCGTAGCAGACGAAAATGTCAATACGGCAATTGTTGATTTTGCTAGATCCAAAGACATTCAGGTTTTTGAGCCTAATGGCGATCAGGACTACGATGCTTTTGGAGAAGTATACGATCAGTTTGCTCCTGAAGAAGTAGAGGTATAGCACGATGTCCTGAAGATTTGAGTAAAAAAAGCAGACAATAAATTAGTTAAAAGGGCTATTTCCAACGAAATAGCCCTTTTGTTTTTTACAGAATATACTTTTAGCGGAGGTAATTTGAAAAAGATAGAAATCTAGGATACCAAAGTCCATTTCAGGATATCAATGGTAAAATGTTATCTTCGTAGCAATGAAAGCCACGTGATCAAAATAATGCTGGCAAAGTAAATAATGGTCAAGGGTAGATCATCCTATTAAAGAACGAACTGCGTATAACGAGCTTATTTATGACGTTGCAAACGTGAGCTCATAATATAATAATATAATGAAAATTAAGGTAGGATTTGGGTTTGATGTTCATCAAATAAAAGAAGGGCACCCATTTATTGTAGGAGGTGTACAGCTGGAACATCACGCTGGAGCATTTGGGCATTCAGATGCCGATGTCTTGGTACATGCCATTTGTGACGCTATTTTAGGAGCTGCAAACTTAGAAGATATCGGTTATCACTTTCCCAATACAGATATGCGTTGGAAAGGAATTAGTAGCTTGTTGCTATTAAAAGAATGTATGGGATTGATTCAGGCAAAAGGATACCAACTTGGTAATATTGATGCGATGCTTTGTCTTGAAGCGCCCAAAATCAAACCTTATATTCCACAGATGAAGATCAAATTGGCAGAGGTGACAGGCCTGGATATAGATGATATTTCGATCAAGGCAACGACTAATGAGACAATGGGTTTCATCGGTAGACAAGAAGGCGTTGTTGCCTATGCAGTTTGTTTAATTGAACGCCTTTAGAGACGGATGTGCAAACATTTTGATCCTTTAATGTTTACTTTTGGATGAATTAGTAATACCTTTGCCATGACAACATTCTTTGGCACATTATCTGATAGAGTGGACATTAAAATCTATAAGAGCAAGTAACGGAATATCCATGTTTGAAAAATACGCATACGGATAAGAAGACAGGATATTCAATAGTTTTTAACAATAAAATGCTTTTGCATTCATGAATATTACTGCAAAACAAGCACAAATGAATAATATTTACATCTGAAATTTCGTAAATAGATGAAGCGAGTATCAAAAAAAAATCAACTTACTGAAAGCGATATAAAGCGATATACGTTCAATTTTTGGAAGATCATCATCGGCATTGTCGCGCTGGGATTTTTATTTATATTGAGTATACGTATGGGGTTGTTCGGGAAGTTGCCTTCGTTCAGCGATCTGGAAAATCCCAAAAGTAACTTGGCATCCGAGGTCATTACGGAGGACCATAAAGTCTTGGGGACATATTATGTGCAGAACCGTTCCAACGTCAAATACAGTGAATTGTCACCCTATTTGGTCAAAGCATTGGTTTCCACGGAAGACAAACGCTTTTATGACCATTCTGGGATAGATTATTCCCGTACCTTTACCGTGATCTTCCATACCTTGACCGGCAATAAACAGGGGGGGAGTACCATTACGCAACAGTTGGCGCTTAACCTTTTTTCTGATGGCCGCCAAAAGAATTTTTTAAAACGGGTTATCCAAAAATTTCAAGAATGGGTGACAGCTGTTCGTCTGGAAAGAAATTATACCAAGGATGAGATTATTACCATGTATTTCAATACCGTGGATTTTGGGGCGTACAATACATATGGGATTAAATCCGCTGCACGTACTTATTTTAATACCACGCCAGATAAATTAACTGCTGAACAAGCGGCGCTCTTAGTGGGCATGTTGAAAGGTCCCGGAGCCTATTCACCTGTAAGGTATCCTGAAAAGTCAAAAATCCGGCGCAACACTGTATTAAATAATATGGTGGCTGCCAATTTTATTTCAGCGGAAGAAGCAGCTAATGCAAAAGAGAAACCACTCGGACTAGAATTAAAGATCGCAAACTACGGTGAGGGCTTAGCTCCATATTTTAGAGCAGTATTAAAGGATCAGATTAAGAAAGAATTTGCTAATCTTAAGATCGTTAAAGCTGATGGTACACCTTATGATTTAGATCGTGATGGATTAAAGATCTACACGACCATCAATATGTCCATGCAGCAGTATGCTGAGGATTCGCAGAAAGAATGGATGAAGCAGCTGCAATCCAAATTTTCGGCGCAGTGGAAAAATAGAGATCCATTCAAAGGTGACAAAGCCAAGTTGTTGATCAGTGGAATGAAACGTTCTGATCGTTATCGTATATTACGCGAGGAAGGATTGAATGAAGATGAGATTAAGAAAGCCTTTAATGTGAAGGTTCCGATGAATATTTTTACATGGAAAGGCAGTAAAGATACTATGATGACGCCAATGGATTCCATTAAATACAACAAGTTAATGCTGCGGAATGCCATGATGTCGATGGAACCAAAAACAGGGCATATTAAGGCTTGGGTAGGGGGGATAGACTTTGACCACTTCAAATATGATCAGGTTAAAATGGGGACTCGTCAAGTCGGATCTACGGCAAAACCATTTACCTACGCTGTAGCCGTTGACAATGGCTATTCACCTTGTTATAGTATTCCGAATTATCAACAAACTTACAACGGCTGGACACCACGTGGAAATGCACAAGGAGGAAATCCGATTACCCTGGCAAAAGCATTAGCCTATTCCCAAAACTATGCTACTGCTTATCTCGTGCATGAAGTAGGTGCAGCAGAGGTTGCTGCATTAACCAAACGCATGGGAATCACGAGCGATGTACCTAATTATCCTTCCATCTCCTTAGGGGCATATGAAGCATCGGTCTTTGATATGGTTGGCGCTTATTCTGCCTTCGTTAATCAGGGTACCTGGATCGAACCAACAGCGATCTTACGGATAGAAGACAAAAATGGTACACCGATCTATGATAAGGCACCGAAAGTCGTTAAAGCGCTGAATAGCGAATCTGCTTACATTATTGTTGATATGCTGAAAAAAGTTGTATCGCAGGGTACTGCACGACGTATTCAGTGGAAATATAACCTGACCAATCCGATTGGGGGTAAAACGGGTACAACCAATGACAACTCGGATGCCTGGTTTATCGGTATCACACCCGAGCTGGTCACAGGTGTCTGGACAGGAGCCGAAGATCGGGGTATCAGCTTTGACCGGATGGAATATGGTCAGGGGGCAGCGGCTGCAATGCCAGTCTTTGCTTTCTTTATGCAAAAAGTCTATAAAGATTCAAACTTAAAATATACAAAAGGTGATTTCGAACAACCTCAGGGTGGGCTCACCCGTGTCATTGACTGTAACCAGTACTGGGGCGGTGGTGGCTCTGATGTCGAAGACGGATCTACAGATTCAAGCAGCAAAGATGAACCCAAGCTAAAGGATGACCGTTTAGGATTTTAGTATTGCGTATTGAGATTCTGGTTGCACAAGCCTGCGGTGTACAAGCTGTCTTCATTTTCTTATTTTGTGTTTTCAGATTTGAGTACGGAGACTTTGGTATACAGGCTTGTTTTTCAAAGATTAAGGAATAAGGACTTTAGTTTGACAAGCCTATGGCTTATAAGCTGTCTCCGTTTTTTACTTTTTAATTTTTAGAGTTTTGACATTTGACTATAGAGAAGAATTAAAGAAAATACCTCATCGACCAGGGGTCTATCAGTATTTTGATAAACATGATGAATTGATCTATATCGGCAAGGCGAAAGACCTTCGTAACCGGGTAGGTTCATATTTTGTCAATGAAAATCAGTTGAATGGTAAGACCCGCGTTTTGGTGCGTAAGATCAACCGAATTTCTTTTACTATCGTAGATACCGAAATTGATGCGTGGTTGCTTGAAAACTCTTTAATCAAGAAACATAAGCCAAAATACAATGTCATGCTCAAGGATGACAAGACTTATCCATGGATTGTTATCAAGAATGAACCTTTTCCCCGTGTGTTTTGGACCAGGCAATTTATTAAAGATGGCTCCCGCTATTATGGACCATACCCTTCTGTGGGTATGATGCACATCGTACTTGATCTGATCCGCGAATTATTTCCGCTTCGTACCTGTAACCTGGCACTGACACAAGAGAATATCCGAAAGGGCAAGTTCAAGATTTGCCTAGAATATCAGATCGGAAACTGCAAGGGGCCTTGTGAGGGGTATCAATCTGAGGAAGATTATGATCAAAATCTGAGCGACATCAAGGATATTCTGAATGGTAAAATTGCCGTTGTCACCAATAGACTAAAAGAAAGCATCGCTTCAGCGGCCGCTTCGCTGGATTTTGAACGCGCGCAATTGATCAAAGCTAAACTCGATAAACTGGATAATTATCAAAGTAAATCGACTGTTGTCAATTCCTCAATTACCAATGTAGATGTTTTTAGTATTGCCTCGGATGATGGTTATGCGTTTGTAAATTACTTAAAAGTGATGAACGGCGTTATTATACAGACGCAGACCCTTGAAATGAAACGCCGTTTGGATGAAAGTGAGCAGGAATTACTGTCGTTGGCCATCCCTGAAATACGCGAGCGGTTTAAAAGCCTTTCGCGGGAGATTATTGTACCCTTCGAACTGGATATCGAGGAAAACGAACGGATAAAATTTACAGTTCCTAAATTGGGGGAAAAGAAGAAACTCTTGGAGCTTTCCCAAAAAAATGTGGCTTTTTTCAGGAAAGAACGCTTGTTACAATATGAAAAACTTAATCCAGACATTCGTACCGAGCGCATTTTAAAACAGATGCAAAAGGATCTTCGGATGAATGTCTTGCCGCAGCATATCGAGTGTTTTGATAACTCTAATATCCAGGGAAATTATCCCGTATCGGCTATTGTAGTGTTCAAAGATGCAAAGCCTTCCAAAAAAGATTATAGGCATTTTAATGTGAAAACCGTGGAGGGTCCCAACGATTTTGCGACCATGGAGGAGGCAGTTTTTAGGCGCTACAGAAGATTATTGGATGAGGATCAACCCTTGCCACAACTGATTATTATCGACGGAGGTAAAGGGCAATTAGGCGCGGCATTAAAAAGCTTGCGCTTATTGGGAATAGAACGCAAGGTAACGGTCATCGGCATCGCTAAGCGATTGGAAGAACTGTTCTATCCTGGGGATCAATACCCACTCTATCTGGATAAGAAATCGGAAACCTTGAGGATCATCCAACATCTACGTGATGAGGCGCACCGGTTTGGGATTACCTTTCACCGAAATCAGCGTAGCCGGAAGACCTTTGTGTCTGAACTGGAAAATATACCAGGGATCGGAAAGACGACAGTGGAGAAGGTATTGACCGAGTTTAAATCGGTTAAAAGAGTGAAGGAAGCTTCGGATGAAGACCTAAAAAAAGTGCTTAACCTGAAACAGATTAAAGCACTTCGTACATATTTTAGTGAAACGAGCTTATCGAATTAAGCTTTACTTTTTCTGATATCGCTATTTTCTTTATTCATTTTTTAACTTCTGAAAAATCAATAAAGAAATACAGGTGTTGCAGTTGTAAAATCTAATATCTCAATACTAATTAATCGTCGTAACCAAACCGTTTAAGGTAATTCTTTTTGCTTCTCCAATCAGGGATTACCTTAACGAAGAGTTCAAGGAAAACCTTTCCGTTGATAAATTCTTCAATATCCTGACGGGCATAGGTGCCTACTTTTTTGATCATAGCGCCTGCTTTACCAATAATAATGTTCTTTTGGGAGTCGCGTTCAACAATAATCTCAGCGGCAATACGCGTGATATTTGCTTCCTCTTTGTAGGAAGTGACAATTACTTCAGTGCTATAAGGAATTTCCTTGTCGTATAATTTGAATACTTTTTCACGTATCATCTCGGAGACAAAGAAACGCATGGATTTATCCGTCAATTCATCTTTTTCGTAGTACGCTTCGTGGATAGGTAACTTATCTTTGATATACTGCATGACAGCCTCCACATTGTGGTTTAATTTAGCTGAAATAGCGAAGATAGTATCCGGATTCAATTTTTCTTGCCAAAATTCAATTTTCGCTTTTACCTCTTCTTCAGAAGACTTATCTATTTTGTTGATGAGGACTGCTACTGGAGAGTTTGTTTTACGCAATTTTTCCAATACGTCATTTTCATCATATTTTTCGTGGATATCGGTCACAAATAAAATAATGTCCGCGTCGATAAGCGATCCTTGGACAAAGTTCATCATTGATTCCTGTAAGGAATAGTTGGGTTTGATGACGCCCGGCGTGTCGGAAAACACAATTTGATGGTCCTCATCGTTTACAATACCGATAATGCGGTGTCTTGTCGTTTGCGCTTTGGGTGTGATGATAGACATCTTTTCACCTACTAAAGCGTTCATTAGGGTGGACTTACCAGCATTTGGCTTTCCGATGATACTTACGAATCCTGCTTTATGTGACATTTTTCTAAATTTTATTAGGATT
>JAQZAZ010000040.1 GCA_029239355.1 Sphingobacterium sp. | reverse complement strand
TGCGTATATGCACAAAGAGTTCTTCTCCGGAAGGTAACGCAAGGGTACCAAATCCTTTGTTATTGTCGAACCATTTGACAGCGCCGATAAACATGGCTGGTGTTAAGTTTTGTTTCAATGCCATAAAGGTAATGAATTAAAATTTATTATGCATTGAAAATTAAATATTTGCGATTGATCTTTGAATAAAGTGTTTTTTTTTGTGATTTTAAGATGCAAACTGAATATTTGAGTGCTGAGAGTAAACTTTTCACTTCAGCTTTGAACAGCCAATCAAATGCTGTAAGTAATGAATTTCTAAGTTGTAGCTAATATTATTGTAGTTTACTTTTTTTTGTGTTGTAATGGATTGGTAATTAATGATTTGTATTTGTAAAAAGTCATTTAATTTATTTTTTGTAACTTTGTATCGTCAAAGACAGAATGGCGCGAGTTTATTCCGCTATGATTGGACGCCTTTTTGAGCGCAGTCTATGTTGTTCGTTGTACTTGTTGAAGTATATTTTGGAGTTGTGTATGGCATAACTCATCTTTAAAAGATTTTTTCTTTTTCATCGTTGCTCTTATCGAACCGAGAGTAAAGCGTATTAGTTAATAAGTAGATTGAATTGGAGTTTAAAATTTCGATCAAACGAATTCAACTGTAGGGATATTTTATATAAATGAAAACTACGTAGGTCTACGACCTTAGTGGCTTACTCATGCTATTTTGTTTTATTTATGTTTAAAAAAATTAAAGAATGGATAAAACTAGAAAGATAAAAGTAAAAGTTGAAGATTTGACCATTGTTTTTGGTAAACAAAGAAAGCAGGCTTTGAGATTATTGGACGAGGGTTTCTCGAAGAAAGAAATATTGGAGAAGACCGAATGTACAATAGGGATTAATAAAGCAAATTTTGAAATTTATGAAGGTGAGTTTTTTGTGATAATGGGACTTTCTGGCAGCGGAAAATCTACCTTACTCCGTTGCCTGAATAGATTGAATGAGCCGACATCAGGAAAGGTGTTTGTCAACACGGAAGATATTACCGGAAAAAACAATAAAGAGCTTTTAGAGGTGCGTAGGACAGAAATGAGTATGGTCTTTCAAAAATTTGGTTTACTTCCGCACCATACCGTTCTGAGCAATGCTGCTTTTGGGCTGGAAATCAGAGGCGAAAATAAAGAATCCCGTGAGGCGAAAGCACAAAAGGCGCTGGATATCGTTGGATTGAATGGTTTCGAACAACAATTGCCTGCACAGCTCTCCGGAGGGATGCAGCAACGGGTCGGGTTGGCCCGTGCGTTGGCCAATGATCCAGAAGTGTTACTTATGGATGAAGCTTTCTCGGCACTGGATCCGCTAATCAAAACAGAAATGCAAGATCAGCTGCTTGAGTTGCAGGATACCCTACAGAAAACAATTGTATTTATTACGCATGATCTTGATGAAGCCATTAAACTGGGAGATCGTATTGTGATCATGAAAGATGGGGTAATTGAACAGATTGGTACTGCTGAGGATATCCTAACTAACCCCGCAAGTGACTATGTAAAAGCTTTTGTCGAAAAAGTGGATCGGAAGGCAATTATTACCGCAGGCTCTTTGATGTTCGAAAAACCAACTGTGGTGAGGTTCAAAAAAGATGGTCCCGAGGGGGCTCTTCGCAAAATGCGCGCAACAGGCATCGATATTCTACCTGTAGTAGATGTACACGATCATTTTTTTGGTTTCGTACATATCAATGAAGTGATTCAGTCAGCCAAACGCAAAGAACCTACGGTTGAGGCAATCATTCACACCAACGTTTCCACGGTGTCAAAAGAAGTGACCGTTGAGGAAATGTTACCCTTGATTTCGGAAGTAAGATCACCCATTGCCGTAGTTAATGAGCATAATCGCCTGTTGGGTATTGTAACCCAAACCTCGTTAATTATTGAGGCAACCAAGTACAATGAGGAGGAGATTATCGAATTAAAAGAACAAGCAAACAATCAATAGATATGAATAAAGTAATCGACATAGGACAATATATAGCAATAGGGGTGAACTGGTTAACGGAACATCTAAAACCATTTTTTGACCTGATAAAAAATACCGGAAATACCTCTATTCTTGGTCTTGAATGGATATTGATCGCGACACCATATTTCGTAGTGATCGCACTTTTTACAGCATTAGCCTGGTGGAAATCTGGGAAAGGAGTGGCGTTGACTACATTTCTGGGTTTGACACTGATTTATCTCATGGGCTTCTGGATCGAGACAATGGAAACTTTGGCCTTGGTTCTGGTTGCGACGGTGACCGCTTTACTTATTTCGGTGCCCCTTGGGATATGGGCTGCGAAAAATAAATTTGCAGCAAAGATTATCCGCCCTTTATTGGATTTAATGCAGACCATGCCAGCTTTTGTTTATTTAATTCCGGCTGTACTGTTTTTTAGTATCGGAAAAGTACCGGGAGCGTTTGCTACCATAATTTTTGCAATGCCTCCGGCAGTCCGTCTGACAACATTGGGTATTGATGCGGTACCCAAGGATATTGTGGAGGCCGCCCGTTCATTTGGAGCTACGAATAGACAGATTTTATTTAAGGTTGAATTGCCTCTGGCGACCAAAACAATTCTTGCAGGGATCAATCAGACAATATTATTATCGCTGTCCATGGTTGTGATCGCGGGAATGATTGCCGCTGGAGGCTTGGGGGAACGGGTCCTAGAAGGTATCAATAACCTGGATATTGGCCTTGGGTTTGAAAGTGGTCTGTCCGTTGTGATTTTAGCAATCATTCTGGACCGGATAACACAGGGATTTGTAAATAAGAAATAAGCCAATGATGAAAATTAAAATAATAGGGTTCTGTATGCTAGCCTTTCTGTTTTCGGCTTGCAAGAGTGGTAGGAACAAGAATATCATTCATATTGGAATGGTCGATGGCTGGGCCGAGGGCGTTGCAATGACCTATGTTGCCAAAGCGGTCATGGAGGAGAAAGGATATCATGTAGTGATACAGCGCGCTACCCCAGATATGATACTTGCGTCAATGAATAATGGCGACACGGATCTATATATGGATGTCTGGTTGCCCTTGACACATGGAACGAAGGTAGCTAAGTTTCCGAATCTGCAAGAGATAGGTACCAGCTATGCGTCTGCCCGAAACGGCCTTGTCGTGCCCGATTATGTTCAAATTGATGATATAGAACAATTGAACAAACATCAGATGAACTTCCATAATCAAATTATTGGTATCGAAAAAGGTGCTGGAATTACAAGGGCTATCGACCAGGTTATTAAAGAGTATAAGCTGAACTATAAACACATAAATTCATCTACAGTTGCGATGATTACTGAACTTCAAAATGCGATAAAGGAACATCGTTGGATTGTTGTTGCAGGATGGAAACCTCATTGGATGTTTGGCGAAATGAAGCTGAAATTTTTGAACGATCCTAAAAAAACATTGGGGAGTATGGAGGAAATTAAAATATTTGCTCGTAAAGGCTTTAACAAAGATCAACCAGAATTGGCAAGCCTTTTTTCACGGTTCCGTTTTGATGATACGATGATGGCTGACCTCCTGGCACAAATGGAAAAAACAAGGGATAAAGCTGCTACTGCAGGGAAGTGGCTGGCGGAGCATCGTTCTGAGATAAAAACCCCGAATTAATATCTAACATTGTCATACCCGTCATACCCCGATTTGCTATCGGGGTTTACGATTCAAAGATACTGGGACAAAACCAGCCTCGGCCAAATAGCTCTCTGGCCGGTAATTGTATTCTTATGTGATTCATTTTACCCCGCAGCATGCAGGGGATTTGTGTCTGTAATAACAAAACAGTATTTTTATGGTTTGGAGGATGAGCGATAATAGGATAGATACATTATGATGAATATTGAGGAGCAAAAAATTATTCTCGTTGAAGATGAGCAAGATGTTGCAGATTTAATCATACAAGGATTAGGTGAAGAAGGTTATAAGGTCATTCATCTGAGCCGTTCAGAAGGACTTGAGCAATTACTGGCCAAACAGGATGTTTCTCTCGTACTTTTGGATATCCTTTTGCCTGGTACCAATGGACTTGATATCTGCAAACAGATTCGTCAATGGGGCTATACCGATCTGCCGGTTATGATGCTAACGGCCCTCGGAACGCCTGAAAACGTTGTTCTTGGGCTCGATAATGGTGCTGATGACTATCTTTCCAAACCATTTAAATTAATCGAACTCAAAGCGAGAATTCGTTCGTTGATTCGTAGGCAGCAATCCATTCTTCAAGCGACACAACGCGAAGCACAAGCTCCGAAAGATACATTCAATTATGGGTTTCTAACGATTGATGATTACAAAAAAGTTGCCTATTGTGAAGGTCAGGAACTTAGCCTGACGAGTACAGAGTATCGCTTACTTTTACTATTTATACAGAGTCCCAAGAAAGTCTTCGAGCGCAGCGAGCTGCTGGATAAAATATGGGGAATTAATTTTGATATAGGATCCAATGTCGTTGACGTATATGTTAATTACCTGCGAAAGAAGATTGAGCGGGTAACGAGCAAAAAAGCTATCCATACTGTCATTGGAATGGGCTATGTGTTAAAAATTGAAGACTAAGTAGGAAAACTGAATAAGTTAAAATGAATAATTATAATAGGAAACTCATTTATCTAATAGCGATATTAGTCATATATGTTAGCTGTTTTGTAGGCTTTATTTTTTATTCCATTACTAATTTTGCTTTTACGGATTTCTATAAACGCCTGGATCTGCGGAGAAATATTGCGGCAGAAAAATTCCTCAATGGTAAATCTGCATCTCAAACGGATCAGTGGAGTCTGGATTTTATAGAAAATCTAAATAATCAACATGAATTTTTTGTTGAGTTTGATAAGAATGGGGAGATTTTGAGAAGTCAGGGCTTTCATTCGGAGTTGTGGGAGAAAATTAATAAGACCGGAACATCAAATTTCAAAGCTGGACATCAATTCTATTCGACAAAGTACTTTTCAAAAAACAATAAAAATTATATTATCGGTGCATCGGCTGAAAATTACTTTTATACACATCATTTGGCCTACTTGCGTAACTTGCTCATTATTAGTTTGATTTTGGGTATTCTCTTTATCTCGCTGGTTTCAGTGTTCATGAAACGTTCATTTTTGAAGCCTATTCTTACGATGATGAAAGAAGTCCAGCAGATTGGCTCTGAGAACCTCGATAAACGGCTTGATGAAGAGAAATATAAGGGTGAGCTTCATGATCTGGCATTTACATTCAACAACATGTTGACGCGTTTGGAAACTTCATTTGAAACCCAGAAAAACTTTATCAGTAATGCTTCACACGAGTTAAATACGCCGCTGACCTCAATTATCGGACAAGCTGATTTGGCGCTCTCGAAAGAAAGAACCATTGAGGAATATCAACGTACGCTATGTAAAATTATTGAATCAGCTGAACATTTAGAAAAAAAGACCAAAGCACTTTTGTTGTTAGCCCGTACAGGTTTTGTAAGTAACTCAACAACGTTCAATCCTGTTCGTATAGACCAGATTGTTATGGATGCCGAGTTGACGGTTAAAGCCATCAACGATAAATTTAAAATTACGACTGATTTTAGTCTGTTACCGGATGATAGTATGCGGCTTAAAGTCAATGGAAATGCGGTTTTGCTCCAACTGGCATTATCCAATATCATTAGCAATGCCTGCAAGTATTCTTCTAATAGAACAGCTTATATCGCTTTGGGGGCGTTGGATAATAAGGTGTTTATTCTGATAAAAGATAAGGGAATCGGGATTCCTTCAAAAGAATTAGAATATATTTATGATCCCTATTTTAGGGCTTCCAATACGAGTGGAATCGATGGATATGGTATCGGTCTTCCACTGGCAAGAAATATAATCAAGCTACACGGTGGAACATTGAAGGTTAATTCTGTGGTTGGAGAAGGTACAACAGTAGAGATTGAATTGCCAACATACATTCGGTTTTAATCTCATTTTAATTTGTACTGTATTTTTAATCTCATTTTAATAAGTCTGTTAAAATTCTAATGAAAAGCTAATTCTAGCTTCATGCCATTGCCATGCACGCCAATTAACTTTGTTAAAAAATAATTGGGTATGGCAAAAACAACGCGTGTATTGATTCCAAGTGATTTTACAATTGATTCACTTTTTTTTGTAATCCATAGCATCGAGCAGTCTCAGGCCGAACAGCTGGATGTTATTTTGGTTTACGGAAATAAGAGCAGCACTTCAATCAGTGAGTTATTAGGGATCACACTAGAGGACCGGCTCAATGATCTTCAATCTGAAGACTTTTTAAAGGCCTGTCAGATGATTTGCCATCGATATGAAAACCGCAAACTGAATATCTACGCAGATATTATCGGTACAGACAATCCCAATTATTTACATCATTATCTGACTGGAGCGCGAATTGACGAGGTCAAGATTCCTACAGATTATCAATTTGAAAAAAGAACAAGACATTTCTTTGATGTTGGACAGGCATTGCTGCATTTGAACAAGACTAAGCGTAAGCATGTGAACATTGTCGAAAAACCGGCAACGAACAAAACGGGAAGAAGTGTCTTGGCGGATTTATTTTTTAATAAAAAATGGGATGTTAACTACTAAAAGAAAAATACTGGCAAGATTCAACTTTGTCTTTTTGGCATTGTTGCTTTTCGGGGCGTCGTCAATGGTTATGCTTTATGAAAATCCCGAGAGGCTTTTGGAAGGAGAGTGGGAAGAGCAGGGTTGGTACTTTGAAAAGGTAGAAAAATCACCAACATTCAAAAAACAAGCAATTATCCATGAAGAGATTAAAGATGCTGCCATCGCACATCTGCCACCACTACAGGACGGCCTATGGCATTTTGAAAGAATGGGTGAGAAGAACTTTGTTGCCCATCACAAGGATAAACGATATAACTGGTTTCTAAAGGGAAGGGGACATATCCTTGAGCTGCGTAAAAATAATGAGCTTGTAGAGAGCTTTATTATTCAGAAACTGAATAAAAACCAGCTCGTCTTACATCTCAACCTGGATATGCAAACTAAAGGAATAGCACGTATCGTGCTGAAAAAAGGAGGAAAGGAAAAATATGCTAAGGAAATATAGCAATCACCGGACGATTCAAGACAATATTAAGCTGGGTGGACTAACGGCATTTTCGGCTGGGATGGTCAACGTCGCCTCTGTTATTGTATTTTTTTCCTTTACATCTAATGTAACAGGATATTATGCTGTTTTTGCACAGGAGATAGCGAAAGGTAACTGGTATCAAGGTGCTGTCGTGTTGTTTTGGATCTTATTATTTTTAATTGGAAGCATGCTTTCCAATTTGATTATCATCCATGGTAAAGGTAAGTTCAGCGCTTACCTGACGCATTCCATACCATTGGTACTGGAGATATTAAGTATATTGTTCGTAGGAATTTATCTTGATCTCTTCTATGAAGACTCTTTAAAGGAAACAGAAATATTAGTTGGAGCATTGCTATTTGCGATGGGTTTGCAAAATGGGCTAACGGCGAGCATATCGAATTCTGTAGTGAAAACAACCCATTTAACCGGACTGACAACTGATCTGGCGATATTGATATCCATGTTCACAAAAGAGTCAAATAGAAGCAACAAAGACTTAGTGGATAAATTTCATTTGTTACTGACCATTGTTTCAGCTTATGTAGCGGGAGGCCTGCTTAGTGGCATTTCTTTTAATTACTTGTCCTATAAAACATTTTATGTCGTTTGTTTTGTTTTGCTGATCATAGGTTTGTATGATCATTATAAACTATATCTGCTCAAAAAGCAATTTGTAAAACGTCATCAGGAGGTATTAGTCTCTTAATTTTTTGATACCAAAAAATGTTAGTAAAGCCAGTCATGCAATAAGGTATGACTGGCTTTATTTATATGATTTTATCAAGGTGATAGGGGAAGTCCTCATTCATCGACTGTCTATAGGCAAGACAAAATTGCTGAAATTTAATATGGGCTTCATGCTTTTGGTTTAAAGCATACATTGCTTTCATTTCAGAAAATAATGCCTGTTCGTTTAGGGGATCCAATAAGAATATTGTATGAGCTATCTCAATGCTTTTTTTATGCTGGTGCCCGAGGTCCGCTTGCTGAAGCTCTGCTAGTAAAATGGGTAGTAAATTTTGTTCAACTCCCGCTTTTAATGTGTCAAATACGGGCTGATCCAATCCATGTAAAAATTTCCCTCTTTGAATAATCTGGATTAATCTACCTTCGTAAATATTGGGGAACTTTGCCATTAATCGAATATATTCGACATAATCACAATAAAACTCGTCTGTTTGTTCGATAATGAAGCGGCCATGTTTATATACAAGTTCTATTCCGGTAAATTCATTCAGAACTTTTCTTAAATGGTTAATTGTAACGCCCCTTGAGTTTTTTACCTTATCTTCTGATTTATCAGGCCACATAATTTGACTGAAATATTGTGAACTAATACCAGCGCTATGAGATAAGATGATACAAAATGCCTGTTTTAACTTTGTACTGAATAAATAGGAGATATCTCTTTTATTGCGGTCAAATGCACGGAACTCGCCAAATAAAAAAATTGCGTTTGGTCTGGGAGTCTCATCTTTTTGTATCGGCTGAAAGGCTACTGTTGCTGATACTGGAGTGCTTGTAGCGGCTATTTCTTTAGTCGAATTTAAATTTGTTATTTTTCTTCTCCTTTGGCCTTGTCTCCAAATAAAATAAGTGCAAACGCCAAATGTACCAAATAATAAGAACAACAAGAATATTTTGCGGGTTGAGCCGGATGATGGAAAGCTATTTAATTCTGTAAAGGTTATTGGTGTCATATTTAAAGAATATACCTTCAATGTAGATTGTATATCATCTTTTGACTCTTGAACCAATGTTAAGAGTCTACCTAATTGCTGATCATAGTAAAGCTGGGCATGGGTACTTATTTTGTCTGAATAGATTGGAACAGAGTCCCCCAAAACTTCAAAATTTCCATTTTGGACAGAAAAACGGTACAATTGAATATTCGATTTAGTTAGATATTCTGGATAGCATAGGGCATAAAAATGGTTACTATCAGGAAAGACCACACCGCGGGCTGGTACAATATGCTTGTCTTTCCAAACTAAGTCCCATTTTTTTGTGATTTTTTTGCTGTCCAAATCTATCTGATAGAAATCGTAAAGATATTTTCTTCCAACAATGTGTTCCCCCGATTCGTTTCCCATACCTCCGAATATATAAGCAGCCCGATTATTAGCTGCTTGTCCGGCCGAAAGGAAATAACGTGGAAAAATTTTGTCACCAGTCCATCCATCAACGGTTTGCCATTTACTGGAATCTAAATCATATCTGTTAAATTGACCATTATAGGCCATGTTTCCGTATCCTCCAAAAATATAAAACTGCCGTTGTCGTTCATCGTAGAAAGATCCATGATGGTTTAGTTCCTTTTTCATCAGATCATAACTCTCAACCTTCCATTCAAAATTTTCCAGATTGAGGCTAGCTACCGTCGGGCCCTGGTAAGGCCTGGTATAGAAAAGCTCATAGACATACAATGTATTTGTCGTAGTATCAATGAAATTGTTTCCTAAAACCAGTTTGACGGGGCAGGGCTTCCGAAAAGCCAGTTGCTTTGTCTGATTGTTTTTTACATTGTATATGGTAATAGAATCCTGATTAAAATAATAAATCTCTTTGGTTCGCTGATTGTAACCAGAACCAGCCTGTGATGGCGAACTGCTCGCAAAAATATTTTTCCATCTGTAAGAATCCACAATCAGCCATGTTGGGTTGGACACACGTCCATAAGCGTTTCCGTCTTCATCGTGGACAATATGACCTGTATTCTCCTTTAGTGGAAAGAAATATTCATTAGTTGTATTTCCAATATGTACATTTTTGATGGACATCATTGGCACATCGATCAGATAGTCACTTTTTCCAAAAATAACCTGGGGGCTATATCGCTTGGGCAGTTTCACCTTTGGAGACTCAAAAGCCTGATCCTGGATTTTGAGCCTAAATAGTTGCTCTTCAAGATCAAAGGTCAATTGGATATTGATCCATTCCTCTTTGAATAGTCGCTGTTGGCTTATTTTCGCTATGATCAGACTACTTTTCCCTTCTTCGTTCAGACGGAAGATGCAACTGCCTGCCTCTTCATCGTAGAACAGATTGTAAATTGTGTTATTATCTTTATTCTTGACACGGAAAATATTACCTAACGAGTTTGACGAATAAATAGATAGTTGGAATGCTAGTGTAAACTGTTTTTCAAAAGAAAGATCCTTTTTGTCAAATAGTTCATAGGAAGTTCGTTTATCGATAGGTTCATGTCCGGCTCTAAACTTGAGCCCCTGAGATCGGGAAAGTAGCGGAATTAAAAGTAAAAAAACAATATATAATATACAGCGTCGCATAGCGCAATCAAAAAACTTAAACCAATAGTCGTCGACAACGAGCTGTTCAAATATTACATTTTGTCCCCAGTCGGCGCTTTATGACATAGTAAGGGTTAGGATACCCCTTATCAATATCTAACAGGATTAAAAGTATGCAAAAAAATGCGCTCAATAAAATAAAAGCTATGTTACAATCACTATAGGCATTCGTATCCCAATATTGTTATAAAAAGAAATAGCTGCTAGGGTTATCGTTTTATTTTTAGGTTTTAACCCAATTTTAACCCAAAAATTAATCATCGGACTTTACCTTGCGTTAGAATTCCTGCAGATATTTCCAGTAGGAACTCGAACTAATTATAAATCGAAATCTTACTTATGAAAGTCTTTAAAAAGCTGCAATTTATTTTTGTTGCTTCCGTATCAATGGTGATGGTCACGCACGTTCATGCTGAACACCCAGTTTCTTTTTCTATGCATACGAAAGGCCGTCAGGCGCTTCAAGAGCAAAACTTAACACGTGCGATAGAACTTGTTGATCGCTCAATGGAGGTTTATTTCTCCACAGATAGGCAAGCCATGCACCGATTCTATAATCCGGATACAAAGGTGCGCCCAGAAGAAAAAGCAAGCATATGGATGTATTCAGCTTCCATAGAAGCAGTCAACGCGATCTTAAGTGGCCTCAGATTGCAGAAAGAAAAGGGGAATCACAGCCTATTTGACAAAAATTATAAGCGTTATGTAGATCTATTGGCTCAGCTCCATGACAATGCAGCTTATTATTTAGGATCCTTTAACCTTATTTCCTTTACACAGACACAAGACTGGACCGTGTACGCAGTGGATCGTGCCCGGGAAAAAGGCGCAGCTAACGCGACAGGGGTGTTAAATGTTTATGACGATCAAATGTGGATGATACGCGAGCTGATAGAAGCCTACCATCTAACTGGAAAGGAAACGTATTTGAAGGAAGCGGAATCTCTAACTGCTTACGTTCTGGATGGATGGGACTGCACGCTCAATGATCAAGGGAAAGAAAATGGTGGAATTCCCTGGGGGCCAGGTTATGTGACCAAACACGCTTGTAGTAATGCGCCAATGGTTAGTCCTTTGGTTTGGCTACATGAAATCTATAAGAAAAAGAAAGATCAGATAATATACAAGTATATTGATGCAAAAGACAAACAATCACGTCGTTCAAAAAGCTTGCGGAAAAGTGATTTTTATTTGGATTTTGCTAAAAGGATTTATTCTTGGCAAAAGGATCATTTATTAAATAATAGAGGTGTCTATGATGATATGATGGGCGACTGTTATCCAGATTGTAGCATTGCCTATGAAATCGTTGATGGTGTAAAATATCGCAAAAATACCCAATTAAGGAAAGCTGTTGGAACCTCGTTTTCCTATAACAGTGGTACGATGATTTCTGGAGCTGCCGATCTGTACCGGGCGACCAGAGCTAAGATCTATTTGGAAGATGGAGAAAAATTAACCAATGCCAGTTTTCAGTACTTTGCCAAGCTAGGATCGCAGGTTCCAGCGCACTATACCTATGCTTCGGACGGGTTTAACAATTGGTTTAATGGCGTATTACTTCGGGGATTCCTTCAAATTTCTCCGGTTTTTGAAAAAGCAGGGATTTACATGGACTCCTTTCAGCAGAATTTGGACTATGGGTATGCCCATTTTTTGCGCTCCGGTTTATTACCACCGGATCTTCTTGGAGGATGGCATGCAGACAAAGACAAAAATAACCTGGAAGGGATGTTCATGTTTGCTTACGCGGCACAGTATGCGATGCTGTCTCAATATGAGGCCGGCAAATAGTGAAATGAACAAAAAGATCAGCATAACAATTATGATTTTAAAAATGAATACCAATAAAACCGGGCTCGCGAGCTCATGAAATAGATCAGATAGCATAATCAATATTTAAAACCAATTTATTAAGATGAAAAAGGATATAGGGAAATCAAAGCGGCGACTCAGCACACTGCTCGTACTGCTGGCGCTGGGTATTCCGTCTATTGGATGGGCGCAACAGAAAAATGTCACAGGGAAAGTTCTTGATCGTGACAATAAACCTATTGTAGGGGTAACGATCTCGGTTCAGAATGCCGGTACGCGCATCGAAACAACGACTAATGCTGACGGTAGTTATACAATCGTTGTTCCGGAGGGGAAGAAGCTTTTGTTTAAATCGCTTGGCTTTACTGCAAAGGAGGAACTCACAGACGGAAAATCCACGATTAATGTTGTGTTGGAAAATGATGATACACAGTTGGAAACTGTTGTTGTTGTCGGTTATGGTACGCAGCGGAAGCAATCACTTACAGGCGCTATCGCGTCGGTAAAGGGGACGGAAATGAGGCAGACGAAAAATGAAAATCCGCAGAATATGCTGACTGGTCGTGTGGCCGGTGTACGTGTGTGGCAGAGGAGTGCAGAGCCGGGTGCCTACAGTGCCAATTTCGATATTCGTGGGCTTGGTGCTCCACTGGTCGTGATCGACGGGGTCCCTCGTACGAGCGAAGACTTTCAACGCCTGAATCCAAGTGATATTGAAGATGTTTCGGTATTAAAGGACGCATCGGCAGCAATTTATGGGGTGCGTTCGGCAAATGGTGTCGTATTGGTTACAACCAAAAAAGGGAAGGAAGGGAAGACCACAGTGAATTATAATGGATCTTATACCTTCCAAAGACCTTCGGGTCTGCCTGTATTGGCCGATGCGATCAGCGCGATGACGATCTATAATGAGAAATCCATGAACAACATCAATGGAGGTAGTCCTATTTATACCGAAAAAGATTTCGAAGATTTTAGAAATGGGACACGACGTTCATCAGACTGGACCTCGTTGGTTTTCTCTAAATATGCACCGCAGACGCAGCACGATATTAATTTTTCAGGGGGAAGCAATAAAATTCAATACTATATTGGTGGCGGCTATTCCTATCAGCAAGGTTTCTTTAAATCAGGTGATCTCAATTATAATAAATACAATTTACGTTCGAATATTTCGGCAGAATTGGCAAAGGGTTTGAAGTTGGATTTGAATATCAGCGGAATGGCCGACCAGCAAAATAATCCCTATACAAGTTCGGTCGATATTATCCGTAACTATTGGAAACAAGGAATGTTATTTGCCGCGTATGCTGATCCCGAAAACACTTTGTTAAATTATGAGGGGCTGGATTTAGAGCAAAATACAGTAGCAATGATGGACGCGGATATTTCTGGGTATCGTAAATTCAAAAAGAAGACCTTTCAATCCTCGGCCGCACTGAATTACGATCTGAGTAATTTATCACCTCTACTGCAAGGGTTTTCCGCAAAAGCATTGATAAGTTATGATTACCGCACGGATAACAATTCCCTATTCAGAAAGGAATATTATCAATATGCATTGAATAAAACAACGGGTAAATATGATCAGAAACTTTATAATCTGAGCAGTCCGAATCAAATGAAACGGGAGTTTTTCGATAAACAACAGCTATTGGGGCAATTTATCTTGAATTATGATCAAACGTTTGGGGAGCAACATAAGCTATCCGGACTTGTGGGATGGGAATCACAAAAAAATGATGGCGATAACTTTTATGGACTGAAAAATCTTGCTTTTGGTTCTGATCAATTGCTCGCTGGCGTAGAAGATGGCCAGATGACTTCAATGTATGGCGGGATCAGTGATTACTACAACGAAGCGAAATCGGCTTTATTTGGACGGGTGAACTACGACTTTGCAGGCCGATATATTGCTGAATTCCAGTTTCGGTATGATGGATCGTCGCGTTTTGCAAAAGGACATCAATGGGGATTTTTTCCATCAGCTTCAGTAGGCTGGCGTATCTCTGAAGAACCGTTTTTCAAGTCTAATGATGCACTTTCTTTTGTCAATCAGTTGAAATTGAGAGCAAGTTATGGCGCATTGGGGGATGATCAGTTCAAAGACTGGGATTTTGGTTGGCTTCCGGGTTATATCTATCCCGCAACCAGTGGTAATGCCGAAAATGGCTATAACAATCAGTATGCACCAGGTTATATTTTTGGTGGGAAATACGTTACTGGAGTTACTCGTAAACCTATTGCAAACGAGCTGATAACATGGTATACCGCAAAGACATTTAATGCCGGTATAGACTTCGAAGGCTGGAATGGTTTGTTTGGTTTTACTTTAGATTATTTCGAACGGACACGGACGGGGATATTTAAGCGTCCTGAAAGCGAATTTCCTACAGTAATCGGCGCTGTTCCGCCTTTGCAAAATGCAGATAGTGACCGTCATATGGGATTGGAACTGGAGTTGAAACACCGCAATAAAATCAATGATTTCTCCTATAACGTTCGAGCGATCGCCACAGTGACAAGGAATAAGTACCTGACTTCTGTTGAAAATGGACCTTATAGCAATTCCTATGATCGCTGGCGCAATGATAACTTGAACAATCGTTATCAGGGGCTTCAGTTTGGATATGAATCCGCCGGTAGATACGAAAATTGGGCAGATATCTGGAGCTATCCGATTTATAAGGAACGCGATGTATTGCCTGGAGATTATAAATACCTGGATTGGAATGGTGATGGTGAAATTAATGGTCAAGATGAGCATCCCTTTGCCTTTGACCAGACACCTTGGCTTAACTATAGTATGAATCTTGAGACTTCCTACAAAAATTTTGATATGAATTTATTACTGCAAGGGTCTGCTCTCGGTTCCATGCAGTATAAAGAACCTCTCTATGCAATCTGGGGATCAAATGGTGGTGGAACGCTGGAACAATATCTTGATCGCTGGCATCCCGTGGATCCTTCCGCTGATCCCTACGATCCAGCAACAGCATGGGTGAAAGGATATTATGCCTTTACGGGAAGATATCCAAAGGAAAACTCTGAATTCAATCGCGTCAGTACAGCTTACTTGAGATTGAAGAGTGTGGAACTAGGATATACTTTCTCAAATCTAAAGCCTTCGTCGTCGATGCGTTTACGCGTGTACGCGAATGCCTATAATTTATTTACAATAACAGGCGTACGATTTGTGGATCCAGAACATCCGGATGATGACTTAGGTCGGATGTATCCATTGAATAAGACCTACTCATTAGGCTTATCGCTTACTTTTTAGCACGCAAAAAAATATTCCAATGAAACCATCATGATTTATTCAATCATATTGGAGAATGAATAAATCTGATAGCTTCATCACAATTGAAAAGCAAATTTATACAGATGAAAAAACTACTCATTATATTATCATTAGCTGGCTCAATCGGATTTACAGGTTGTGCCGATCTCGATATTACGCCCAAAAATGTGGTTACAGATCAAGATCTGTTGAACAGTCCCGCTGGCATGGATATTTACATGGCAAGAATGTACAGCCTAATGCCTTTTGAAGATTTCAAATATATGGCACAATGGGGAATAGAATTCAATGGCTGGCTGGCTGCCATCGGCATTGAAGGAACTGGGGAAGCTGTGACCAGGGATGGCATTAGTACTTCCTTTACCGGTGAAAGGACAGCCTATTGGGAAAGAGCATTCGAATTACTTCGGGATGCAAACCATTTGATCGAGAATTTACCCAATTACAAGGACAAGTTTTCTGAAGATCTTTACAACCATTATTTAGGTGAAGGATACTATGTTCGGGCAACGGTATTTTACGCGATGGCCCGACGGTTTGGAGGGATTCCTTTAGTGACGAAGGTTTTGCAGTATCCGAACACTTCGGAAAACTTAGAAGTCCCCCGTGCATCGGAAGAAGATACCTGGAACCAGATCCTGAAGGATTATGATGAAGCAATCAAATTAATGCTTCCAAAAGGCCCTAAAACTGGTTATTCCAATAAATTTGTCGCCCTTTCTTTTAAATCCGAAGCCATGCTCTATGCGGGAAGTGTGGCCAAATACAATGAAACTGTTTCCGGCCGCTTGACAGGCCTCGGAAGGAAAACTGGTGTGCGGGTTATCGGTTTTGATCCCAATACAGCAAAAGCCGCTTCACAAAAGTATTTTGCAGAAGCCTATGCTGCTGCCCGACAAGTAATAACGGCAGGAGGCTATTCTCTGTATAAAAAGAAATGGGCAGCGAACGATAAAGATGCGCAATATCAAAATATGGTGGATATGTTCAGTGACCTCAGTAGCCCGGAAAATATCTACGTCAAAGAATATGTTTATCCGACGTTGACACATAGTTTTGATGCATTTAGTTCGCCTTTCACCTTTCGGTCACCACTTTCTGCAGGAACCTGTCCTACGGTGGATTTTATGGAATTGTTTGATGGATTTGACAAGTATGCTGACGGAACAGTCAAGGTGACTACCGGACAAAGCAACAAGGAGGGCGAGTATAAGCTGTACGACAAACCGATGGACTTCTTTAAAAATGCGGAACCGCGCCTGCGCGCGTATGTTATTTTTCCTGATGATATCTTCAAGGAAAGAAAAATGGATATACGGGCAGGAGTTTATACCGGTCAAACCCCTATAAAACCTTTGTTTACAGATTATTCATACGCTACAGCGGATACCCGTTATCAACAGCTGGGGGCATATACAGGTTCACCAAAGACCTTGTATCTGAGTCCGAGAGATGGCAATGGACAGCAAACAGTGGATTATAACGGGCAAAAAATGAATGCTGCAGGAAATGAAGGGCCATTCTTTGATAATGGAGAAGCTACACTAACTGGGTTCTACGTGCGTAAATGGCTCAATACAAATCCAGCAAAAGAAGTTGGAGAAGGGAAATCTGATCAGCCCTTTATTTTGATGCGTTATGCTGAAGTTTTGTTAAATGCCGCTGAAGCAGCTGTTGAATTAAAAATACTGGGGGCGAATTCTGCTGATGGAAGCGATCTGTTACAGACAGCGACCAGCGCTGTCAATGAGATTCGCTCGCGAGCGGGAGCAGATTTATTGACAGGTACGATCACCGGTGATAATACAGGAAGGGACATTGTTCGAAGAGAACGTCGTAAAGAACTTGCATTTGAACATAAGGCGAAATGGGACTTACGTCGCTGGCGGGTACTGCATTTTGAAGGTCGGGATGGTTTCTGGGGAACACAAAAGGATAAAAATCTATACAGCAATAACGAGAATTTTAGGTTCAGAGGATTGTATCCATTTTTTTCCACCGCAACAGGCAAATACTTCTTTGATGCACGATTCCAATGGGTAAGTACCAAAACGTTTCGGTACACACCCGTAGACTATTATTTTGAAATTCCCGGTGGAGAAGTGGCGAAAAGTCCAGTGATCGACCAGCAACCCAACCGATAGATAAGTATACTGTGCTGCGAACGTAATTGAGCTGGGCAGTTTTAATTGGAGGAGTGAATTTCTACTATTAAAGTATAATGAATTACTGGTGGAATGGAGGACCCGAGCATAGCGAAGGGAATAATTCCAAACCACCACTAAACATATAAACAGATGAAAAATAGCATTTTTGGCGCGATAGGTATATTATGTATGCTGAGCTCGTGCAGCCTCTTTGAGGCAGATAATTATGAAGCCCCTTCGGTGGCGTTAAAAGGAATCGTCATTGACGCACAGACTGGTGAGCCGGTATTGACCGATCAGGGGAGTGAAGGTATCCGTGTCCGATTGACAGAGCTTAGTTGGGGGGATAACGTGGAGCACAACCCTGACTTTTATTGCATGTCCGACGGAACATTCCAGAATACTAAATTATTTAAAGGTAATTATAATATCACCGTAGACGGGCCTTTTATACCATTGGTGCGTACAGACAGTGATGGCAAGGTGCTGTCAGATGACAGCAAAACCATGGAGCTGAATGGTTCACATGAGATCAAGATGGAGGTGCATCCTTTTCTCAAAGTGGAATGGGTTGGCGACCCCATTGTCGAAAACGGCAAGATAAAGGCTAAGGTAAAGGTTACTCGGGCCATAACCGAACAGTTTTTTCGAGATAAGATCGAACCTCTCGGTAACTATAATGCCGATTTTTTGAATGTCACGGATATACAGTTCTTTGTCAGTTATTCCTCCACGGTAGGATATAGAGCGCGTGACGAACGTTGGTCTAGCAAAATCGAGTACGGTGGTGATAGCTTTAACACAAAATTGGGACAGGTTATTGAGCTTGAATCTATCGGTGAAATCCCAAAAGGCCGTACGGTCTTTGTACGGGCAGCATCGCGAATTAATTTCGATACTCCCCGCGGAACGGGTACCCGTAGGTGGAATTACAATGAAGCAAAAAGAGTAGATATCCCATAAGGGAATCCGCCACCGGCTGAAACCAGTCTGTTTAAAATATCAATGTTGTAATTGGATTTTGAATAGGACTGGTTTCAGCTGGTTGACCAAATAACCTGGCTAATCATATTGGATAGTATGAAAAATGCAGGAGTAAACCATGAGTAATAGTAACGGAAATAGACAATAGATCATGATAAAAACGAATATACTCGCTTTGTTGATGCTGACAACGCTTACTGCGGTCGCTCAAAAAAAAGATCCCGTAAAGACGACATTTCAGAGTTCCAGAGAATGGCGCCCAACAATAGACAACCGGGCGGATGCGGTAATGATCTATGGAACAGGAGGGAATCCATCCGACAAGTCTCGAAAGATTCCATTTGAAGAGCGCGTGAAATCTTGGCGTGATAAGGGATATATTACCCATTTTATGACCGGGATTGCTTGGGGCGAGTACCAGGATTACTTTACAGGGAAATGGGATGGAAAGATGCATTTGGATGAAGGTCAGGTTGACGTAAAAGGCGATACCATCTGGCATGGTCATATGGTTCCCTATATTGTTCCTACTGAAAATTATTTAAAATACATCAAAGAGATGCATGTCAAGCGAGTTATTGATGCCGGGATTGACGCCATATTTATGGAGGAACCCGAATTCTGGGCGCGTGCGGGTTATAGTGAATCATTTAAAAAAGAATGGAAAAAGTACTATGGTTTTGATTGGCGACCGCAGCATGAATCGCCCGAGAACACCTACTTATCCAATAAATTAAAGTACGCCCTATACCTCAATGCGCTGAATGAAGTCTTTACGTACGCGAAGTCTTATGGAAAAAGCAAAGGGATGGACGTAAAATGTTATGTGCCCACGCATTCCTTGATCAACTATTCACAATGGATGATCGTGAGTCCTGAAGCGAGTTTGGCTTCGCTTCCCTGTGTGGATGGTTATATCGCGCAGGTATGGACAGGAACTTCGCGTGAACCTAATTATTTTAATGGTGTAGCGAAAGAACGTGTTTTCGAAACTGCATTCTTGGAGTATGGTGCAATGGAATCTATGACAGCTCCCACTGGACGAAAGATGTTTTTTCTGACGGATCCGATCGAAGATTGGCCCCGGGACTGGGCGGACTATAAGAAAAATTATCAGGCCACTTTCACCGCACAACTTTTGTATCCCAATATTGCTGACTATGAGGTGATGCCCTGGCCTGAACGTATTTATGAGGGACTGTATAAGACAAGCCCCAATAGTGATCAAAAGGAAAAAATACCACGGCATTATTCAACGCAGATGCAGGTGATGATCAATAGCCTGAATAGTATGCCAAAAACGGCCAGTAAAGTTTCTGGATCGACAGGAATCAGTATCCTACTGGCAAATTCGTTGATGTTTCAACGTTTTCCGACGCATGCCGGATATGACGATCCACAACTGGCGAATTTTTACGGTCTCGCTCTTCCTTTCCTAAAACGTGGGGTTCCTGTTAAAACAGTTCATTTGGAGAATCTAGCGGTTAAGAATGCCCTAGCGGAGACAAAAATACTCCTAATGTCCTATTCCAATATGAAGCCCCTGTCAGCTGAGGCACATCAGCACCTTGCAGATTGGGTAAAAAATGGTGGCATCCTAATTTATTGTGGTACAGATCTCGATCCCTTTCAATCGGTACAGGAATGGTGGAACACGAACGGTAAAAATTACCAACGGCCATCGGATCATCTATTTGAGAAAATGGGGCTGAAGGACGGTATGACAAAGGAGGGGAAATATACGTATGGTAAAGGTACTTTTTATGTGTTAAGATCGGATCCTAAAGAATTTGTGGTCAAACCGGATAACAGTCAGAAACTGCTGGACGTGACGAAAAATCTTTATGAAAACAACGGCAAATCTGAAAAGCTACAATTTAAAAACTATTTTACGTTGACGCGCGGTAATTACGATCTGATCGCCGTATTGGATGAGAGTGTGAGTAATCAGCCATATCATGTTAAAGGAAATCTAATTGATCTGTATGATCCGACCTTGCCCATTGTTACTTCCAAAAATATCCAACCGAATGAGCAATGTTTGTTTGTGAATTTAGATCATATAAAAAACAAACAACAACCGCAAGTGTTAGCTTCCGCAAGCCGTATCTACAACGAAACATCGGCTAATCATCACTATTCATTTACAGCAAAAAGCCCGATTAATACAACAAATATTTCGCGGATATTATTACCTAATAAACCAAAGAGCGTGCTGGTGGATAAAAAAGAGGTCTTTTCGGAGGAAAATTGGGATACCAGAACAAAAACCTATTTGTTGGGATTTGAAAATAGTCCTGATGGTGTGAACGTAGATGTTAAATGGTAGTAGGGCAGAACACTTGATCTTCAAATGAAGGATCGGATAGCAATCCTGTTTTTGTAAACTTGAGCGGAATATGTGCCAGTTGCCATATCCGAATAATAAAAAGAACCAAATTCCTAGCGAACTTGGTTCTCTTTATTGATAATCGAATTTGATAAATAACTCAATTTAATTCGGACCAAATTTTTTGATTTTACCTAATCGGATGCTGACAATGATTTGCTTTAAATTTTCGAAGCCAAACTTAATCTATCTCAATGGAGCTCGTTGCTAGAACAACGTCTTATTCGATTGTGAGTCCTGGAATTCCGTAGGGCTGAGTCCAAATTGTTTTTGAAAATTTCGGGAAAAATGTGTTGCTGAACTGTAGCCCAATAAATTTGAAATTTCATAGACCTTGTACTGTCGTAAACTAAGCAATTCAGCTGCTTTTCGAAGTCGGGTCAGGTTGATGAGCTCATTCGGTGAAAGGCTTGACACTAGATTTATTTTTCGATACAGTGTGGGCCTACTCATACAGAGTATGTCTGCCATCCGGTCCACATTAAATTGAGGGTCATCCAAATGTTCCATAATGATTTCTTCAATTTTGAGTAGAAAGTCCTGATCGCTTTGATTCTGACCGATTTGCTGTATTTGGGACATCGGATTTTTGATAAAAAATTCCTTGACTTTAGTCCTGTTTTTTAACAGACTAACAATTTGAGCTTTTAAAAATGCGGGCGAAAAAGGTTTTTCAATATACGCATCAGCACCATATTCCAAACCTTGGATCTTCGACTCTATGCTATTTTTTGCAGTCAATAAGATGACGGGAATATGTGCATAAGCGATATCTTCTTTAATTTTTTGACAAAGTTCATAGCCATCCATTTCGGGCATCATCACGTCACTGATGATGAGGTCAAAATACTCCGATGCCAGTAAATTTAGCGCCTCATTACCATTGGTGCTGGTGGTGATATGGTAATCTTCATTAAGGTCATCCGCAATAAATTCAAGTAATTCAGCATGGTCATCTACTACTAATAAATTGGCTTTTGCATTCATAATCATTGGTTTGAACTGTGGTTTAGTGGCAAAGTCAGACGGAATATATTCCACTGTGAATTTTCAATATCATATACTAGGCTGCCCTGATGTTTTAGTGCCAAGGACCTTGTCAATGCTAAACCTAAACCACTTCCAGGAACGTTCTTATTTTGTTTTAATCGATTGAATGGTTCAAAAATTCTTTCCCTTTCTTCTGAAGGAATTAAAGCACCGTCGTTTTTCACGGTCAATATAGCAATATTTTTCTGTTTATCCTCCGCTAAATTCACTTCAATATCCTGTGATGAGTATTTTAAGGCATTATTGAACAAGTTATAACAGATTTTATCAAAAGCATCTATATCAATGTACCCCATGATATCAGGAGCGATAGTCACTGTCATGTTTCTCCTCATGGCTTGAACGGTGACACTGAAATCATTGCTTATTTTTTGTGCTGCCCGACTAATGTTTTCCAGCTCAAAGTGTAATTTAAAACCTTCCGTTTCGACCTGCCGAAAATCCAGCAACTGATTACTGAGCGCAATCAATTTTTCGGTATTGTTCTGCATGGTCGTCAATAGTTTATCCGTTATTGGATTGTGTTCGACCTTGTCCATGAGCTTTTCCAGCGGCGCTTTAATTAATGTCAGTGGTGTGCGTATTTCATGGACTACATCTGTATAAAAATTGATTTTTGAGCGGTAGAGCTCTTGTTCACGAAGATTTTGCACGGTCAGTAAATGCTGGCGATTACGTTGTTTTATCTTTTCATTAAAATGATAAATAATAAATGTAATGAGTGCAATAAGAATTATTGCATAAACGATATAAGCAGGTATGCTTGCCCAAATAGGAGGAAGAATAACAATTTTAAGACTTGCGGCGGTAGGGATGGTATTTCCATTGGGATCTTCAGCTTTAACTGTAAAAACATAAGTTCCCGGTGCAAGCTTCGTGAAATAAGCCCGTTGATTACTGGTAATATCTACCCAATTGTTATCTAGACCTTCCATTTTGTAACTGTAATGGATAGAATGGGGGGCTTGATAATGGAGTGCAGCAAAATCAAGGCTAAATGATGATTCATCGTGTTTCAATTGAATCTTATCCGTAAAGAGGATGGATCTGGAAAGTATAGTGCTGTCTGTGTACTGATTAATCGCTTTATTATTGATATAGAGGTTTGTGATATAGATCGGAATTCGCGTATTATAATTGACCTGATTGAGTCTTTTTGGATCAAAACGGATTAAACCATTGATCGTGCCAAAGTAAAAGTTCCCCTGACCATCTTCAAATGAGGAATTGTAATTGAACTGAATGGAAGGTAGTCCAGATTCTAGGTTAAAAACCCGTTTTTTCCCATTCAATAGATGATAACGCACCAATCCTTTAGATGTACTCACCCAAAGATTATTTTGCTGATCTTCAAGAAAGGCCAGGATCACATTGCTGGGCATACCCTCATGTATACCAATTTTTTCAAAACCATTACCTGTAGCCTGTTTTTTTGCCATACCACCTTCCGTTGCAACCCAAATCTGTTTCTGCGAATCTTCAAATAAACTATTAATTCGATTGTTTGGTAGCGAAGTTGGATCATCCTTTTTATGCGTATAATGTTTAAAGGCTTTAGTAATAGGGTTATAGCAAAATAAGCCATCTCTCCAGGTGCCTAACCAGATATTCCCCTGTCTGTCTTCAAGCACAGTCGTATAAAACATATATTCAGGAGCGTTTCGAACTATGTGAAAAGATTTATTGGCGAAATCAAAGCGATATAAACCACGCGTGGACGCAGCTAAAATGTCCCCTTTCTTCGTTTTATACAGATAAAAGAGGAAATTACTTTGTAGATCGGAGTTGGAATGACTATTTCGGTCGATATGGTAAATAACCTTTTCCTGTTTAGGGTCAAAGATATCCAGCCCGTTAACAAAAGTGCCAACCAATAATTTATTGTCAAAGGGAAGAATTCCATGAATATTGTTGTTTGCAAGATTTCCCTGTTTTTCAGAGAAATTTTTGATTTTTCCGGAAATTGGATCTAGCTTGGACAAACCCCCATTTTCGGTTCCAATCCAGATATTGCCTGTCTCATCCTTGGTAATGATACGTACGGCTGATCCTTTTAAGTTACCGGGTTTATCTTGTGGTAAAAATTTTTCGATAATACTGTTGTTCTTATGATAGTAGTTGACGCCACCAAAATAAGTGCCTATCCAAATTCCCTGATCCTTGTCTTGTAGAATGTTATAAGCGGCATTGTCAGAAATACCCCATGGATTTTCCTGTTCTTTTTGAATATTGATAAAGCTTTGATCGGAAATTTGATAAATAAAGAGCCCTGATTCGGTCGCAAACCAATATTCGGTATCATTGGGTTGCAGGATATCCCGGACATAGAGAAATTGCTTTAGCTGATCTGGGCCTAACATAGATTTTAAGGTCGCTACCTTTAAATCGTAAACATACACACCAGATTTGGAGGTGCCAATCAATAATTCCCCTTTACGGTTCTCCGTTATTTTTTCGATACTGAACCAGTCTTTCGCACCATATTTTAGTTGAAAGTCCAGTAGAAGAACAGGTTTGTCAGCGTTATTAATTTGGAAAATTTTTCCTTCTGGAGTACCAAAGAAAATAGTTCCATTTTTTGTACAACTGAGTGCCGTGATATAAAGATCTGATCTGGTGATTTGTTTGATTTCGTTGTTGACCAGATGATAGTAATAGAGCAGGCCATTCGATATAAACCAGATTCTTTTTTTCTGATCTGTAATGATAACAGGTATATCCGAATTTTCGAACTGTTTACTCAATAATCTAAACTGTTCATCGATGGGGTTGTAACAGTAAATTCCTTGATCAGTGCCAATCCAGATCCTTTTTTTGAAATCTTCTTTCAGGGAGATAATATTATTGCCTCCCAAGCTATTTTTCTCGGAAGCTGAGTCATCAAAATGTTTGAAACTATTTCCGTCGAATCGGTTGAGACCATCTTTAGTGCCGAACCAGAGAAATCCGTAGCTATCTTGCATACTACAGATCACCGCATTGTTTGAAAGCCCCTCATTTATTTGATAATGGTTGAAATAATAAGGTTGTGCATGGATAAGCAAAGGAGACAGCAGCAAGAAAAATAAAAAATGTAGCGGCTTAAGGTTGATCATGATCATTTGGTTATTGATACAAAATAGCTTAAAATTGAAACAATTTAACCCCAAAAAAATAAAAAAAAATAGGATTTTAGTATTTGTATTGTAACCGATAAAATTATAAAAAATATAGCTAACAAAGTAAGTTATCATCCAATAAAGATTATAAACCATTAAATCATAACAAATGAAAGGAAAATTGATGTTGCTGAGTATTAGTGGAATATTTACCTATTGTTGTCTGTCCTGTCAGCAAACAAATCATTCAAAAAGTACTCAAAACGACACGGTCGCAGCCTTAATGGACACTTCATCATTTAGTACCACAATTGATGCTAAAAAGATCTATTTATATAAATTGACGAATAAAAATGGTGTACAGGCCTATTTTACCAATTTTGGAGCACGTCTGGTTGGTTTGTGGGTGCCGGATAATACTGGTAAATTACGTGATGTCGTATTGGGATTTTCGAAGGCTAGTGATTATAATAACCCCAAAGAACCTTTTTTTGGAACGATCGTGGGACCTTTCGGCAATCGTATTGCAAAAGGGAAATTCAAGCTGGATGACAAGAACTATATACTGGCGGTCAATAATGGACCTAATACATTGCATGGTGGATTTAAAGGCGTGCATTTTGCGCATTGGACACTGAAGAAGTCTGACCCGTCATCGGTTACTTTTGCATATACATTGCCTGATGGACAGGAAGGATTTCCGGGCAACATTCAAATGGAAGTTACTTATACGCTCAATGACAATAATGAATTGATGATCGCTTACCGTGCTGAAACCGATAAGAAAACAGTGGTCAATCTAACAAACCATGCTTATTTTAATTTGAACGGCGAAGGAAGTGGTACCATTCTAGACCACAAACTTCAATTGTTTGCCAATCAATATACGCCAGTAGACAGTACCTTGATACCTACAGGACAATTGGCTGAAGTAAAAGGAACACCATTCGATTTTACCTCAGCCAAGACTATTGGAAAAGATATCAATGCCAGTGATAGTCAGCTCACTTACGGAAAAGGTTATGACCATAATTTTGTGTTGACCAAAGAAAAAGAAGGAGAATGGTATAAAGCGGCGTGTGTTGTGGGCGATAAATCAGGTATTGTAATGAATATTTTGACCACAGAGCCGGGGATTCAATTCTATAGCGGCAACTTTATGAATGAGCAAGTGCAGCTAAAGAATGGCAAAAAAGATTCGTTCCGAACAGCTTTCTGCCTGGAGCCACAACATTTTCCCGACGCGCCGAATCAACCTAGCTTCCCAACGACAGTTGTAAGTCCTGGGGAGATTTATCAAACGAAATCCCTGTATCGTTTTTCGGTAAAATAATACATATTAATAATGATTGGTTTTGGAAGTGCATCTTTTTGAAGGTGTGCTTCCTTTTTTTGATACAAATAGGCAGTGTTTTGAGAAAAATCAACCGTCCAACTTATTGATTAAAATTTTAATTTTGGATAATCAGTTATAAAACTAATCAAGCCAATAATGATAAAAAAAATAGGCCTATTATCTTATTTCATTGGAATTTGTTTTCTGTGTTCGGCGCAAAGCAATGCCGTAACCACGGTTGATCAATTGCCGATTGAAGGTAAAAATCTAAACTATGTTAGCAATCGTTTGCCACTAAAACAGAATGTCTTGCTGAAATTGCCTGTAGGTAGTATTGTTCCGCAAGGTTGGTTGGGAAAATATTTGGATTTACAGAAAAATGGTCTTACCGGGCATCTGGGTGAAATTAGTGCATGGTTATCAAAGAAAAATAATGCATGGTTGAGCTCCAATGGGAAAGGTGATTACGGTTGGGAGGAAGTCCCTTATTGGCTGAAAGGTTATGCAAATCTGGGGTATATTCTGAAAGACTCTAAAATAATAGCCGAATCAAAAATATGGTTGGAAGCAGCAATCAAGAGCCAACGGCCTGATGGCTACTTTGGTCCCCTGATCTTGCGCAACAATAAACCTGACCTATGGGGTAATATGCTTATGTTATGGTGCTTACAATCCTATTACGAATATAGCACTGATCAACGTGTTTTATCCCTTATGACCAACTACTTTAAATGGCAGTCAAATTTACCAGATAGCTTTTTTCTAAAAGACTATTGGGAGAATAGCCGCGGTGGGGACAATTTACTATCTGTCTATTGGCTCTATAATAGAACCGAAGGTAATGAATGGTTGATGGATCTGGCAGATAAAATTCATCGAAATACCGCCAATTGGCGTCAGAAAGGTGATCTGCCGAATTGGCACAATGTCAATGTTGCACAGTGTTTTAGGGAGCCGGCAACCTATTATCTCAAGAGTCAGTCGACTGAAGATCTGAAGGCAACCTATGACAATTTTAATTTCGTCAGACAGGTATTTGGTCAGGTTCCGGGCGGAATGTTTGGCGCCGACGAAAATGCCCGTCCAGGATATACGGACCCTAGACAAGGTATCGAAACTTGTGGTATGGTCGAACAGATGGCCTCAAATGAAATTCTTCTTGGAATCACAGGGGATCCATTTTGGGCGGATCACGCTGAAGAAGTTGCTTTTAATACCTATCCCGCAGCAGTAACAGCTGATTTCAAGGCGCTCCGTTATATCACTAGCCCAAATATGAGCATTAGCGATAGTCATAATCATGCTCCAGGTATTGATAATAACGGTCCGTTTTTGATGATGAATCCCTTTAGTTCACGTTGTTGTCAACACAACCATAGCCAAGGATGGCCGTATTATGCCGAGCATCTGTATATGGCGACAAATGACAATGGTGTTGCAGCAGTATTGTATGCCGCGTCCAATGCGGATATCAAGGTCGGCGATAATCAAAATATTCAGATTAAACAAGCCTCCAATTATCCATTCGAAGAATCTATTCGCTTTACAATAGGAACGAATGGAAAGGCAGCTGATTTCCCGTTCTATTTGCGGGTTCCTGCCTGGGCAAAACAGGCACAGGTAAAAATTAATGGAAAGATACAAAACGTTAAATCGGGGGCGAAATATATCCGGATTGAAAGAAAATGGAACGATGGCGATCAGGTCGAACTGCTGCTGCCAATGTCCATCAAATTGAATACATGGACGGCAAATAAAAATGCGGTTAGCATCCAACGGGGCCCATTGACTTATGCCTTGAAGATTAAGGAGAATTACGTGAAAAAGGATAGTAAAGCTTCGGCTATTGGTGATTCAAAATGGCAGGAAACCGCTGACCCAACCAAATGGCCTTCGTATGAGATCCTCCCGGTGAGTGATTGGAATTATGGCCTTGTCCAAAATGAATTGCTTGCTCCGGATCAATTGAAAGTTGTCAAACGGGCGTGGCCAAAAGATGCCTTTCCATTTGAAGCGGATGCGGTACCTATTTCCATTTTGGTAAAAGCGAAACGAATTGATAGCTGGAAAATAGATGAAAATGGATTGACCGGTGTATTGCCATTGAGCCCAGTGGAAAGTCAGGCAGCAGTCCAAGAAGTTGAATTGATTCCAATGGGGGCTGCCCGTTTGCGTATCGCAGCATTTCCAACAGTAAAGTAATTAAAGATATAAATGATATAACGATTTTTTTTATGATGAAGAAAACCTTATTTTTTGCCAGTCTGATGATGGCTGCACAATTGAATTTTGCGCAGGAATGGAAGCCGGTAGGCGATCACATATTGACCTCATGGGGTGAAAAAGTGACTCCACAGAAACCACATCCGGAATATCCTAGACCACAACTGGTGCGGACAAATAACTGGCAAAATTTAAACGGCTTATGGAAATATGCCATTACTCCAGTTAACGCAAATGAAATTCCTAAACAGTGGGACGGAAATATCCTAGTGCCTTTTGCGGTAGAATCTGCACTTTCAGGTGTTGGTAAGGAAGTTGGTAAAGATAAAGCATTATGGTATAGCAACACGATTACCTTGGACAAGTCGGTCAACAAAAATAATGTCTTGCTCCATTTTGGTGCTGTAGACTGGCAATGTGATGTATACGTAAATAATCAGTTGGTGGGTAGGCATGAAGGTGGTTTTGATCCTTTTTCGATGGATGTGACCCGTTTTCTCAAAAAGGGAGCCAAACAGGAAATCGCCCTACGTGTATGGGATCCTACGGACGATGGTCCACAGCCTAGGGGCAAACAGGTCAAACGTCCGAATGGTATTTGGTATACACCAGTTACCGGTATATGGCAAACAGTATGGCTGGAAAGCGTACCACAATCCTATATCGTGACAACAAAGCAGACGCCGCGGTTGGATGAAGGAGTACTAGCCTTTCAAGCGACAGTAGCAGGTAGCCAGGCCGGTGATGAAATTAAAGTGCGGGCACTAAACGGAACTCAGGTTATTAAAGAACAGGTGGGGCAGCCAAATACGGCTTTCGAGCTTGCTGTGCCGAATTTGGAATCCTGGTCACCCAATAATCCGAAGCTTTATGATTTAGAAATTCAGTTAGTTCGCAAAGGGAAGGTCATTGACCAAGCAAGAAGCTATTTCGCGATGCGTAAAATTTCAATGGGAAAAGACGAAAACGGAATACAGCGGCTCCTTTTGAACAATAAGTTTACCTTCCAATATGGACCACTTGATCAAGGTTGGTGGCCCGATGGGTTGCATACAGCGCCTACGGATGAAGCCCTAAAGTTTGATGTGATTAAGACAAAAGAAATGGGGTTTAATATGATCCGTAAGCATATTAAAGTTGAGCCAGCACGTTGGTATCGCTACTGTGACAGTATCGGTATGCTTGTCTGGCAAGACATGCCAAGCGGTGATCTGGGCGGAAATCATTGGGATATGCAACCCGGAAAAATATCCGGTGGAAATCGGGATAAAGTACGTTCACAGGAGTCTGAGGGCTACTATAGAAAAGAGTGGAAGAGCATCATGGAAGTTTTGCATAATTATCCGAGCATTGTGATTTGGGTACCTTTTAATGAAGCTTGGGGACAATTTAAAACGAAAGAAATTACAGCATGGACGATGGCCAATGATCCATCCCGTTTGGTAAATAGCGCCAGTGGTGGTAATTTTATGGAGACAGGCCATATATTGGATATACATAATTATCCTGATGCGGCAATGCCCGATCCAAAATTATTTGGTGCAAAACAGGTATTAGCATTGGGTGAATTTGGTGGCTTAGGACTTCCAATAGATGGTCATTCTTGGCAACAAAAGGACAACTGGGGGTACCAAAGCTTTAAAAATAAAGCAGAACTTCTTGAACGCTACAAACAATTGATCCGAGATTTGACAAGACTAATTCCTATGGGATTGTCGGCAGGGGTTTATACACAGACCACCGACGTGGAGGTGGAAACAAATGGTTTGATGACGTATGATCGTAAAGTCGTTAAAATGCCTGAAGCAGAATTAAACGCTGCTCATCAGGCGTTGTATTATGCGCCAACTAAGTAATTTTACCCTAAATTGACAAACATGCTGCAATCAATGTTGTTGAGGTGTTTCACTTTAGTAGTTTTGATACTGAGCCTGTTGAACTCGTGTGGGAGTTCTTCAGGCTCAGTTCAACAAGCTGCCCAGATTGGTCAGTCATCGGTACAAAACAAGACCTATATAAATCCTGTCTTTGAACCGATACTTGCGGATCCTACCGTGGTCCGGAATCCCCAGAATAAATTATTTTATGCGTATGGAACAGCTGACAACTGGGGGGATGGTAAGGGGCAGCGTTTAGTTTCCATTTTGCGGTCAAAAGACCTGGTGCATTGGACCTGGATCGGGACGGCATTTTCCATCAAACCGGACTGGAAGCCACAAGGTGGGATCTGGGCGCCGGATGTGGTTTTATTGAATGGAAGATACCTGATGTACTATGCTTATTCAACTTGGGGCGACCCCAATCCCGGTATTGGTGTGGCGATCGCGGACAAGCCGGAAGGCCCATTTGTGGATAGGGGCAAGCTGTTCGATAGCAAGACGATCAATGTGCCTAACTCGATAGATCCCTATTTTTTTAAGGAGAAGGAGCATAATTACCTCTTTTGGGGAAGTTTTAGTGATGCCGTTACGCAAGGTACCTATGGAGTACCTTTGAATGCTGATGGAACCCAAATACCAGATTTGGATAAAAAATTTAAAGTTGCCGCAGGTGACTTTGAAGCTGTTGTGATTCATAAAAGGAAAGACTACTATTATTTTATTGGTTCAAAGGGCTCCTGTTGTGAAGGTGAAAAAAGTAGCTACCACGTACTCGTTGGCCGATCAAAAAATTTGAAGGGCCCTTATTTGGATCAGGAAGGACGCGATTTAACCCAAAGAGGAAGCGGAACTTTGTTGCTGAGAGGAAACGAGAGATTTGTTGGGACAGGACATACCTCCCGGGTTATAAGCGATGAACAGGGCAATGACTGGTTGCTTTATCATGCTATGGATCCCAAACAACCGCGCGTTTCTACTGGCGGTAATCGCCGCATGCTCTTATTGGATAGAGTAATCTGGAAGGAGGATTGGCCTACGATTGAAGGAGCAACGAGCAGTGCTACTGAAAAAGTGGCTCCAATATTTAAGTAATAGCTGAATAGCTGCCAATTGTAATCTGTCCTGTGCAATCGAGGCAGTTCTAGAGATGGGATTGTTGGCGATTAACTTAAATGCTGATCAAGCCACAGATCGATAAATTGGAAGGTATCTTCCCTGCAATCTTCATGGATTATTTCGTGACGCATTCCTGCGTAGACTTTTACGGTGATATCTGTCTTTCCCTGCAGGCGCAATTGCGTGACTGTTTGCTTCAGTCCGTTCCCGAAGTCCCCAATAGGATCATCCTGTCCGCTTATAAATAATAAGGGTAAGTTATTCGGGATGCATTTGTTGCGCTCATTATCTGTCGCCCGTAGCGATAAACTCAATACCGTATAAAAGCCATTGTTTGTAAATAAACCACCACATAATGGATCTTCGATACAAGCAATACGATTCGCTTTGTTGACACTTAGCCAATTGCTGTTATTCTGGTTGAGTTCATCCTTAAACCGTGCATTATTGCGTTTGTCGAACAGACTATTGATCAATCGACTACGTTTTTTTGGTGCAAAAGAATTGAGCACCGCCAATAGCATACGAAAAGCTGTGGATCCCTTTTGTCGCGCCCCGGTTCCCATGATTATGGCCCCTTTAAAGCGATCGCCAGCTTGTTGTAAGACACAACGGGTGACAAAAGATCCCATGGAATGCCCCAATATAAAATGGGGGTAATCTGGATAGGACTGTTGTATCATTTCACTCATCCTTATTGCGTCCGAGACGAGCTGCTCCGCCGGATCAGATTGTTGAAAATAACCTAATCCATCAGTATTTGCTGCCGTTTTTCCATGGCCCAATTGATCATAGGTAAGTACAGCGAAACCCCGGTCGGACAAATGTTCTGCAAGTAGCTGATACCGTCCGCTGTGTTCCTGCATACCATGGACAATCAATATTGTCGCTATTACCGGTTGGTCTACAGGTTTATATATGCTGTAGAAGAGATTGTGGGTTGCTTTACCCGCAAAAGAATTTATCGAAAAACGACTGGATGATACCGTATTCATTGCTTTTGTTCTTTTGTTGTCAAAGTAAACTAAGATTATTTTGTTGGATTTGCAAGTTGATCTTGCTCAGCCTGAAAAAAACTTTAGTGGATCATATTGGATAAATTTAGTCCGTATTAATTTTTTAGTATCGGAATATTTTCTAGATTTGCAGTAATTTAGAATTAATTTAAATAAGCAATTGATTCTTTTGTTTAAATACATTTTATTCAACGGAAGGTAGCATGAGTTTAGGCGATATTCATACATCGTGATAGGAATAGCGATTGCTCAAGATAGCTTCATTACCAATAAAAAATACGTTCTAATGAAAAAGACACTTTTAGCAGCTTTACTTTTTGTGGCATCTTATGCCCAGGCACAGACAAATTCATTAATGGATGGGGAGTTTTGGAAAAGTAAACCTACTCTGGTTACGGTTAAGGGAGAAATTACAAAAGGGAATAGCCCTTCACAACCTAATGCGGCATCTTTTGATCCCGTAACGATGGCTATCCTCAATGGAGCACCGACAGATGTTGTCAAGTTCATGATCGAACAGGAAGGAAACAGTGTCTCAAAGAAAACACATCATAGTCGGAGTTATTTGCATTGGGCTGCTTCAAGTGGCAATGCCGAATTGGTGGATTATTTAATTGAAAAAGGTTCCGATGTCAACTATCAGGATAGTCATGGCTATCCGATTATAGCGTATGCTGCGTCGACGGGAAATACCAACACCGCTGTTTACGATGCTTTATTTAAAGCAGGAATAAACCCAAAACAGAAATACGAGGGTGGCGCCACGTTAATGATGCTTGCAGCTTCCGCTGACAGAGATCTTACGCTGACCGATTATTTTATCAACAAGGGGCTTTCCATCCAAGATAAAGATGAATATGGACGTACTGTAACTGATTACGCTGCTAAGTTGGGCAATATGGAATTAGTGGAGAAGTTGATTGCCCGTGGTATAAAACCAACAAACAATGCCTTATTTTTTGCTACACAAGGATCCAGGCAGGTATCGAATGGATTGGAAACGTATACCTATTTGGTTGAAAAGTTGAAATTGGATCCCAAAGCCGTAAATAAAGATGGTGCGACCTTGTTACATGCGCTGGTTCGCCGTCCGGATATGGCAGTGATCAATTACGTTCTGGATAAGGGAGTTGAGGTAGCGAAGGCGGATAACGAAGGTAATACCGCCCTTATGATTGCCGCCAACGGCAAAGATGCGAAATTAGTAGCGTTACTGCTTTCAAAAGCAAAGAATGTGAACGCCGTGAATGAGAAAGGGGAATCTGCATTGACTAAAGCTATCGGTAGTGGCTCTGCTGAGATTGCAGCGCTCTTGATAAAAAACGGTGCCGATGCCAAATTATTGGACAAAGATGGTAACAACTTGGCTGTTTACTGGTTCAATTCTTTTAAAGAAGCACAGCAGGGAGGTCGTCCGCCACAACGCGCTCAGTCCAATAACTCACCGATAGATGATTTTAAAGAAAAATTAGGTGTACTTAAAGCTGGAGGGCTGGATGTTGTCGCACCACAGAAAAACGGTAGCACACTCTATCATCTTGCTGTCGCTAAAGAAAGCACAAACCTCATTCAGAAAGCAAGTGAATTGGGGGTAGATATCAATGCACAGGATAAAGAGGGCACCACTGCGCTGCATAAAGCCGCTTTGATCGCCAAAGACGATTCTTTATTGAAAACACTGGTTGCTTTGGGAGCAAAAAAAGAATTGAAAACTGAATTTGATGAGACAGCATATGATTTGGCAAAAGAAAATGACTTTTTGTCAAAAGGAAATGTGCAGTTGGACTTTTTAAAATAATAAGATGAATACTATAGTTAAGATCGCGCTAATCACACTTTTGTTATCAGTAATTTCTGTAAGTACATTTGCCCAGACGGGTAAGTATAAATGTATGATCCAAATGAACGCTTACACGGGAGAGGGGGCTTATGTTGTTATTTCTCTGATTAATCCGAAAGGAGCATACGAAAAAACACTTGCCGTACTTGGACCGGACAAGCAATGGTATAACACCCTAAAAGAATGGTATAAATTTCAGACCAAAACCAAAGAAAAACTCAGCGCTGTAACTGGGGCTTCTGTTAGTGGCGGCGACCGCGCCATGCGTACACTGGAAATTGATGAGTCCAAATTCAATAAAGGGTATAAACTTCGCTTTGAATCTGCGGTAGAAGAACAGAAATATCATACTGCAGATGTCGAAATTCCATTAACAAAAGAGGCTATTACTGAAAAAGTGAGTGGCAAAGGATACATTAAGTTGGTCAAATTAAACAAAGTACAATAAGAAAAATGCTGGTATCTGTCTGGAGGTATGGACATTTAGCCTTAGCGCTTGTTTCTTCTGTCTTTTTACTTTTATTATCGGTCACTGGGGTAATTTTGGCAATTGATGCTGTCAATGAAAAAATACCTTCTTATCGCATAGAAAATATAGATTCTTTAGATCTTTCGCAGACCATAGCTGGTCTGCGAAAGGTTTATCCGGAGATTATTGAAATTTCGGTCGATCACAATCAATTTGTGAGCATTGACGCTATAGATGCTGATGGAAATACCGTAAAGGGGTATATTGATCCTCAAACTGGTAAATATCTCGGCGCACAAAAGAACAAAACGCAATTTGTTCAATGGATTACTGCCCTACATCGTTCCTTATTCTTAAAGGTGACGGGACGTATTATTATCGGCGTAGCTTCTTTCCTGTTATTTTTGATCACAATTTCAGGATTGGTATTGATTATCAAACGCCAACAGGGTGTTCGACATTTCTTCGCCAAGATCAACCGCGACTTTTTTGCACAATATTTCCATGTGGTCTCGGGAAGGTTATTTCTGATACCTATTTTAATTTTGGCTTTGACCGGAACCTATTTATTTATGGTTCGTATCGAACTGTTAAAGAAGACGAATCAGACGGTTGAATACCCGGTCAAGGAAAATGAGACAACTGAACTCGCGATAGCTGATTTTCAGATCTTCAAAACAACGAAGCTCAACGATGTTGTGAAGTTGGAATTTCCTTTTATGGAAGGTGATCCTGATGAATATTATGTTCTCAAGCTGAAAGATCGGGAGTTGACAGTAAATCAGCTGAACGGTTCTGTACATAAAGAAGTTAAGTATCCTTTTACTGCACTGACCGAACAACTTTCTCTTGATCTCCATACAGGTAAAACCAACATGATATGGGCCATCATTTTAGGTCTTGCGTCCTTAAATATTGTCTTTTTTATTTATACAGGTTTTGTCATAACGTTCAAACGTACACGGACAAAGATTAAGAATAAGTATAAGGCTGCCGATGCCGAAATTATTATTCTCGTTGGTACAGAAAATGGTAGTACCTTGTTTTTTGCCAATCAGATTCACAAACAGCTATTGGCAGACGGTAAAAAATCACTTTTACTCGGGTTGAATCAATATCAGCGCTTTCCAACAGCAAAACATCTTTTGCTGTTTACTTCTACCTATGGATTGGGAACAGCACCTTCTAATGCGACTCAGTTTGAAAAAAAATTATTGGCCCATCCACAGAAGCAGTCGATTAATTTCTCTGTTCTCGGTTTTGGATCGAAAGCATACCCTGATTTCTGTGCTTATGCGTATGCGATAGACAAGTTGCTCAGTGAGCAAGCATGGGCCTCCCGACTGATAGACCCACATACGGTCAATGACAAAAGTGTTGATGAACTGATTTCATGGGTACATCATTGGAGTGAACATACCAATATTGCCTTGGCTTCCGCTCCAGCGATATACAGTTCCAAAGTTGTTGGATTGAAGAAATTTAAAGTGATGGCCAGATCAACTGTTTCAGAGAGCAACAGCACCTTTACACTTTTA